>CAYPTO010000219.1:0-3040 GCA_964413625.1 uncultured bacterium | reverse complement strand
ATATTGACTTTCGCTACGTTTTGGGAAACCGCTTATACCGCCGAATTGACGAATGGATTTCAGTTCCTCTCGTCGCCCGGTTAAGACCTTAAAAGAATAAGCTTGGTGACCAACATCCCAAATGATCTTATCTGCCGGAAGATCGTAGACATAAAGAAGTGCAATGGTAAGTTCAACTGTCCCCAGAGAAGGAGCCAAATGTCCACCGGTTTCTGAAACAACATCAATGATATATTGACGCAGTTCATCGGCCAGTTGAAGTAATTCTTGAGTGTTTAAATGTTTTATATCCGAGGGGCTATTGATTTTTTGTAAAAGTGATTTTTGAGTGGTATTCTGCATAAGTTAATATAATAATAAACTTCCGTAAAAAAACAAAATCTTATCATTCATTTTAAATGTGAAAAAAAACACAAAAAGTAAAAAACTCTTTGAAAATAAACACTTAGGTATTAATTTTCTACCTGTAAAATTAATTAGAATTTAGCTGTAACAAGTTAATGACAAAACGAAGTGAGGAGTGTATGCGAAAACGAGAAAGCGCTATTCGCACCGCTGTTGAAAAACACGGTAAAGAGCGCAAAAATTTACTTCCCGTTTTACAGGAAGTAAAGCGAGTTAAGAATTATTTGTCACGCAACGATATTTCAGAGATCGCTGCGGAAATGAGTCTCTCATCAGCACATGTTTATGGTGTTGCGTCTTTCTATCATTTTCTTGACCTGAAAGAACGTGGACAGAACATCATTTGGGTTTGTAAAACCATTTCCTGCTATATGAAGGGAGCAAATGACATTATGCTAGCCCTTGAAAATGCATTAAAGATCAAGGTGGGTGAAACTACTTCAGACGGTAAATTCACTTTGCTTCAAACGAACTGTATCGGTTGGTGTCACAAGGGACCTGCAATGCTGATCAATGACACGCCTTACACAGATCTTACGCCAGATAAAATTGGCAGTATTATTGATGAATATTACAAGAAATAATAAAAAAAGGTTTAAATAGAATGGCTAAGCAAAAAGTAAAAAGAGTTGACCTTATTTTTAGTCAGGACTGTCCCTGCAAAAAAGTTATTGCAGAGTCCCTGAAAAAGCCGAAAGAAGAGATAGTTCAAGATCTTATCGAATCAGGTCTGAAAGGCCGTGGCGGAGCCGGATTCCCAACAGGTATGAAGTGGAAAATGGCGATGCAAGAAAAAAGCAACAAAAAATATGTTATATGTAATGCAGATGAAGGTGAACCCGGTACATTCAAAGACAGGGAGATACTTGATAGGGTTGCAACAAAAGTTTTTGGCGGTATGGCACTGGCAGCATATGTAACCGGAGCACGTGAAGGATTTATATATCTACGTCATGAATATCGTTTTCTTATTCCCAAATTAGAAAAGATTATGGAAAAATTTCATTTATGGATGGATGAATTTGATCTTGATTTTAAGGTTAAATTATTTATCGGTGGTGGAGCTTATGTATGTGGAGAAGAGACCTCATTGATCGAATCCATGGAAGGTAAACGTGGTGAACCGCGCAATAAACCTCCTTATCCTACAAATCAAGGCTATCTTGGCAAGCCAACTATCGTTAACAACGTGGAAACGCTTGTTTATGCATTAATGATCATGCGTATAGGTGCTGGAAGATTCAAAGCTATGGGATTTGAAGGCTCAACCGGATCTAAATTGTTTTCAATTTCAGGTGATACACCTAAAGCAGGTATCTATGAATTGGAATTGGGTATGACACTTGACCAATTTGTTAAAGAATTTGGAGATGGCGATGCTAAAGCCGTTCAAGTCGGCGGCGCTTCAGGATTTTGTGTACCTCGTAAACGTTTCAGTAAAACACAGATAGGTTATCAGGGCGGTTTAAAAGGTTTCTCTCTTCCAACCGGCGGATCGATGATGATCTTTAACAGCTCACGTTCAATGTACAATGTACTTCATAATTACCTGGAATTCTTTGAAGAAGAATCATGCGGACAATGTACACCTTGCCGTGTCGGTTGTCAACAGCTTCTCAAAGGTGTTGAAGCTGTTAAGCGTGGAGAAAAAAGCCAGAAGTATCTGAATGACTTATTACGTCTGGCAGAGACAATGAAGATGACAGCAAAATGCGGTCTCGGCCAATCTGTCGGTAATTCATTCTCTTCGATCGTTGAGAACTTCAGAGAAGAAATGATCTATTAATACGAGGTAAAAAATGACTAAAAAAATGATTAATTTAACTATAGACGGGAAAAAGGCCAGTGTACCTGAGGGTGCTACTCTCTTGGATGTCGCAAAACATGAGAAAGTAAAAATACCAACACTTTGCTACCATGAAGATCTCTGTATTGCGGGAAATTGTCGTGTTTGTGTTGTTGAAGTTGAAGGTTGGCGTGTACTTCCCGCTTCTTGTGCAACCCCTGCAATGGAAGGTATGGTAGTGTATACCAATTCACCTAAGGTTCGCCGCGCGCGTAAAGACGTTCTTGCCTTGTTGGTGTCAGAACATTCAACTCAATGTACAACTTGCTATCGTTCAACAAATTGTGAATTACAAGACCTTGCATCTGAGTATAATATTGATAATGAAATTTACATCAATCTCTTAAAAAACAAGACCTTTACAATTGATAAATCATCTTGGGCGATCGAAAAAGACGAAAGTAAATGTATCCGTTGTCAGCGTTGCGTACGTACATGTGCCGAACTGCAAAAAGTAAATGCACTTGATGTGATCAACAAAGGCGCAGACATGAAGATCGCAACTTTCTTTGATACCGTCATGAGTGATGTTGTTTGTACAAATTGCGGACAGTGTATTAACCGTTGCCCAACAGGTGCGTTAACAGAACGTCGTTATATTGATGAAATTTGGGAAGCAATCGGTGATCCCAAGAAACATGTTATTGTTCAGACTGCACCGGCTGTCCGTGTTGCTCTTGGTGAAATGCTGGGATACGAACCCGGTGCCCGTGTAACCGGCAAGATGGTGACAGCATTGAAACATCTTGGTTTTGATTCGGTCCTCGATACCGATTTTTCAGCTGACTT
>CAYPTO010000218.1:0-3071 GCA_964413625.1 uncultured bacterium | reverse complement strand
GTAACAGAGATCATTGAATAAAGGCATAGAGCATTATGGCAGGACAAAAAATACGCAATAATATCATTTTGGCATGTTCGGAGTGTAAACGTCGTAATTACACAACTACCAAGAACAAACGGAAGCATCCGCAACGCGTGGAATATAAGAAGTACTGCCCGTGGTGCCAAAAACATACCTTGCACAAAGAAACGCGCTAAAAGTGTGACAGGTCTGTAGTTCAATTGGCAGAGCAGCGGTCTCCAAAACCGCAAGTTGGGGGTTCGAATCCCTCCAGACCTGCAGAACAAACGAGGACAAATACATGAAATTGTTTGACAGAATAAAAGAATTTTTTAGCGGAGTCCGCTATGAATTGAAGAAGGTTAATTGGCCTTCATGGGATGAACTGAAATCATCTACGACTGTAGTACTGGTTTTTTCGATCTTTGTTACACTGTTCATTGCGATCGTTGATCTGGGTGTAGGTACCTTGGTCCGCAAATTAATTGATTGGATGTAATACAATGAAATGGTATACACTGAAAGCATTATCCGGAAAAGAACGGGCCGTAGCCGATCGTATTCTGTTTGAAGCAGAAGCCTCCGGATTTGCCGAATCCATCGAAAATGTCTTGGTCCCGACTGAAAATGTCGTAGAAATGCGAGACGGTAAAAAACGTACACGGGTAAAAGTCTTTTATCCCGGATACATTATGATCAAAATGGACTTGACATCGGAAAGTAAATATTTCGTTGAAAACATATCCGGTGTGATCAGTTTCGTAGGATCAAAAGGTGTCCCTCAAGTACTTACAGAAAAAGAGGTTGCGCGTATCCTTGGCGAAGTCGAAAAGAAAGACGGTCGGGAAGTTATGGCAACACCCTTTAATGTGGGTGATCCCATTAAGGTTGTTGATGGCCCTTTTGTTGATTTCTCCGGTGTCGTTGAAGAAGTCAATGAAGAAAAGCGCAAACTGAAGGTAATGGTCAGTATTTTCGGGCGTTCCACGCCGGTTGAGCTGGACTATCTTCAGGTGGAAAAAGAGAAATAAAACGATAAAACCTAAAAACAGGTAAAAGTAGTATGGCAAAGAAAGTAGAAGCACTGATCAAATTACAGCTTCCTGCAGGTAAAGCAAATCCATCACCTCCCGTTGGTCCGGCATTAGGACAACATGGTGTAAATATCATGGAGTTTTGTAAGGCATACAATGCCAAAACTCAAGATCAAATGGGTCTGATTATTCCTGTTGTGATTACGGTTTATGCAGACCGGTCATTTTCGTTTATTACGAAAACACCGCCGGCAGCCGTTTTACTCAAAAAAGCAGCTAAGATCGAAAAAGGATCTCCCGTTTCAAACAAAGAAAAAGTTGGAAAAGTGAGCGCCAAAGATCTTGAAGACATTGCCAAGTTGAAAATGAAAGATTTAAACGCCCATACCGTAGAGCAGGCTATGCGAATGATCGCAGGAACCGCCAGGAGCATGGGACTAAAGGTTGAAGGTTAACTGGAGGCATGAATTAATGAATCAAAGTAGGCGATATTCGGCAAATCAGGGACTTTTCGATAAAATGCATGAATATGCATTGGTCGAAGGAATCGAATTGATCAAAAAAGCCGCAAATGCCAAATTCGACGAATCTATTGAATTGACATTGAATCTCGGTGTTGATCCAAAATATGCCGATCAGAATATCCGCGGAACAGTTATACTTCCGCATGGAACCGGCAAGAAAGTTCGTGTATTGGTATTGGCCCAGGGTGATAAAGTTAAAGAAGCAGAAGATGCCGGAGCTGATCATGCAGGCTTAGAAGATTATATAAAAAAAATTGAAGGCGGATGGTTCGATTTTGATGTCTGTATAGCAACTCCCGATGTGATGCGTCACGTTGGTAAACTAGGTCGTGCTTTGGGTACCCGCGGTTTAATGCCGAACCCCAAAACAGGAACAGTTACCAAAGATGTTGCACAAGCGGTCAAGGAAGCTAAGGCAGGTAAGATCTCATTTCGCGTTGATAAGTACGGCATTCTACATGTTGTTGTTGGGAAAGCTTCATTTTCCGCGGAACAATTAGAAGACAATGTTAAAGGAATGCTGGGTACGGTCATGAAGATGAAACCGACGGCGCTGAAAGGTACATACCTTAAGAAGATCTCAATTTCTTCTACACAGGGCCCGGGTATCAAAATTGATAAACAATCAGCATTAGCGTAGGAGGTTTTTCATGCCAACCCAGAAAAAAATCGAAAGAGTTCAGGAAATATCCGAAAAGATAAAAAGCGCAGGCGCCGTATATTTTTCTGATTATCTTGGTCTGAGTGTTGCTCAGATTAATGAACTGCGCTCTGAATTATTTGACAAAGAAGTCAAGATGCAGGTTGTAAAGAATACCTTGATCTTGCTCGCACTAAAAGAACTCGGTTATGATGTAGAAAAAGAAGCTTTTCTCACCGGTTCCACCGCTTTGGTTTACGGAAAAGATCCCGTTGCTCCGGCAAAGGTCCTTGTTGAATTTAAGAAAAAAATGAAGGATCTGAAAAAACCGGATGTTAAAGCGTTGATCTTTGAAGGTGAACTTTGCGGAAAAGAAAAAGTTGACCAGATCGCCGAGCTTCCCACGATGGAAGTCCTCTTGGCCACATTGCTTGGTGGATTACAGTCACCAATGCAAAAGGTTTTGGGATGTCTGCAATCACCGATGCGCGATCTGCTTGGTGTATTAAAATCACTTGAAGAAGTAAAACAATAACATAAAACACACCTCAATAGAATTTAAAGGAGGATTAAAATGGCCGATGTAAAAAGAGCCGATGTATTAGCATACTTGGAAACAGCAAACATGTTGGAAATCTCTGAATTGATTAAAGAGATTGAAGACAAATTCGGTGTTACAGCCGCAGCACCGGTAGCTATGGCAGCAGCACCTGCAGCCGCAGCAGCTGCCGAAGAAGAAAAAACAGAATTTGATGTCATGCTTCAGAGCTTTGGCGAAAAGAAGATCAATGTCATTAAGGTTGTTCGCGAATTAACTGGTTTGGGTCTCAAAGAAGCTAAAGACCTTGTTGAAAGTGCACCTGTTGCTGT
>CAYPTO010000217.1:0-3075 GCA_964413625.1 uncultured bacterium | reverse complement strand
CATGTTGCCGAATCTCCTTACACGGAAATTTATGCACCAAGTGAAGGGAAGCATATTTCCCTTGATACTCTACGGATGAATTTCATCACTCATTTGTCAACTCTCTTTGAAAGCGGAATTACCGATATCCCTCTGGATTCGATCTTATCTACTCAGATCTCTATCAGGAAAGAGGGGGTCGAAATACCCGCAACGGTAAAGAACATGTTTGATCGTAATTTAGCTACCGAGCAACTAACGGAAAATCTTGCTAAAGATTATGATATATATTCTCAGAAGATCCTGATATCCAGGATCGCTCATCTTTTGATAAAACCGAATATGATCTATGACAAGGAACGTACCACGACACGTCAGGAAGATGTGATAGGGCGCATTCCCCTGGTTGTCGGAAAGGTGTTTAAAGACGAAAAGATCGTGGGGGCCAATACCCTTATTACTCAAGAAATATACCAAAAACTATTTTCACTGAATTACGCTGAAGAAAAATATTCAGCCAATCTTAAGGGTTTAAATGCATTTCTGAAGATACTTGGGGATGTTTTGATCATGAGTATATTCTTTATGATGTTTGTGCTATTCCTTATTATGTATGACAAAAGTCTTTTTACGGACGTAAATCGCTTTCTGCTTTTAATTATTTGTATTGTGATCGCTCTTGGCCTGGGCTCCGTGGTTGCATTGTTAGCTCCTGCACATATGATCCTTGTGCCTATAAGTATTACCGCAATGCTTCTTATGATCTTTTTTGATGAGAGGGTCGCACTTATGGGCTCAGCTATTGTACTTTTGGTACTGGCATATATTATGGGCGGATCCTTCCGTTTTATCCTAATGCATGCTTTTCCTGCTGTCATGGCTATTATTGCATTACGCAGGAGCAAAACACGAGAAAATGTACTGCGTCCCTTGTTGTTTGTTTTGACCGGATATTTTGTAACGGTTTCAGCTATGAATATTGCTTCCTTAGAACCGTTCCAAAAAACTTTGATAATGATGGGACTTGCATTTGGGAATGCTATTGTGTCCGTGCTGGTTACCAACGGTCTCATGATGGTTATCGAGCGGATCTTCGGTGTTACGACCAGTCTGTCACTTTTGGAATTGTCCGATATGAATCGCCCTTTGCTTAAACGTTTATCTCTTGAAGCACCCGGAACCTTCAATCATTCCATTGTGGTCGGAAATTTGCTTGAAGCTGCCGCCGAAAAGATTGGAGCAAACAGCTTGCTTGCGCGTGTGGGTGCCTACTATCATGATATCGGGAAATTATCCAAGGCGGATTATTTTGTCGAAAACCAGCAGGGTGGTGAAAATAAATTAAATCAACTGAAACCCCATATGGCGGCAAAAGTTATTATTTCACATGTTCGCAACGGATTGGAATTGGCCGAGCAAGAAAAGCTACCCGATGTGATCAAAGATTTTATTGCGACTCATCACGGAACCATGACCGTTGATTATTTTTATCAAAAAGCATTAAGCGAATCCGGTGAAGAAGGAACGCAGGAAAATGAATTCCGTTATCCCGGACCGACACCCAAGACAAAAGAGACAGCTCTGTTAATGATCGTGGAAGCCGCTGAGGCGGCAGTCCGCTCCTTGCCTAAAGCGACACCGCGAAGCATTGAAGCCAAGATTAAAGAAGTTATTGCCAAAAGATTGAATAGCGGCCAGCTGGACGAATGTCCATTGAAATTTGTTGATCTTACCAAAATATTTTCTGCTATTTACCCTTTGCTTGTTGGACTATATCATGAGCGTATTCCTTATCCTGAAGATAAAAAGGATGAAGATAAGAAAGAGAATTTAGAGATAACGAAAGAAGAGAAAGCATGAGCCAAATTGTGGAATTCTTTCGTGAAAGCTCTATCGATATTCCTTTGGATGAAAATAAGGTAAGAGAACTTATTACCGGGGTTATGAAAGATCTTGGAAAGCCGGAATTTGCCATCAATATCGTTTCTCTGGAAGATGAAGCTCTGCGAGAGATGAAAAAACAATATTTTCAGCAGGATGTTTATACGGATATTATTTCTTTTACTATAGATGAAGAACCGATCCTAGAAGGTGAACTGTATATTAGTCCCGAACGCATACACCGGAATGCAGAAAAATTTGGACAAGCTCTTGATCGTGAATTTGCACGTATTTTTATTCATGGTGCTTGCCATCTCTGTGGTTATGATGATATTACGGAAGAAGAGCGCCGCGAAATGACGGAACTTGAAGATCGTTTTTTAACACAATATTTTGATAAATAATATGTCAATTGGATTAAATATTCTGCTTTTTGTGGTACTATTGATCTTTTCCGGGATATTTTCCGGTTCCGAAACAGCTTTGTTCGGTACTCGTCGGGAAAGCCTTCATAAATTGAAAGATATTGCAGCCAAGCGCACCCTGAAACTCCTTGATAAACCGCATAAATTACTCATCACAATCCTGATTGGGAATACAATCGTTAATATTGCCTTGACAAGTTTATCGGCGATCTTGACCTATGAGTTGTCCAAACAATATGCCTGGCCGCATCTGTTGACCGCATTTCTTGAAGTGGTTGTCATAACATTAATGGTATTAATCTTTGGAGAGATCATCCCCAAGACCATTGCTTTACGCAATACTCAAAAAGTCAGTTTCGGTTTGAGCTGGTTTATTGGGATCTGTTACACCTTGTTTTTTCCTTTAACTATAATTCTGTATGTGGTCGGTTGGATCACAGAAAGATCCCTGAAAGTGGGAAAAGATATTTTGATTGACAACGAAGAAGATATCAAGACCTTGGTACAGATCGGTGAGAAAGGAGGTGAATTTGAAGAAAAAGAAATTGAAATGATCACGTCTCTGCTTGAAGCGTCAGATACTTGCGTGCGTGAGATCATGGTACCTCGACCGGATATGGTTTCGGTGGATGTCGGACGAAGTATTAAAGATATATTCTTTTTTGTCGCCAATCAGCCTTTTGCAAGATTTCCTGTCTTTAAGAATAATTTGGATAATATTCTTGGTTTTATTTTTGAAAAAGATATTTTGCCATATCTTGACGGTAAGAAAAAAACAGAGATAAACAAT
>CAYPTO010000216.1:0-3076 GCA_964413625.1 uncultured bacterium | reverse complement strand
TATATGAAAGTAAGAAAACCCGCCGTAGCAGGTCAGTTTTATCCCCGAGATCACAGCACATTAACGCATATGCTCAATGAATTGTTTGCATCGCAAGAAAAGTCCGAGTTAATGACCGCTGAGCATATAGTGGGACTTATTGCGCCTCATGCGGGATATATATATTCCGGAAAGCAAGCAGCTAAAGCTTATAAATATCTTGAAAATGCATCCTATAAATGTGTCTGCATTATTTCTCCGAGTCACCGTGAGTATTTTCCGGCTATATCAGTGTATCCCGGGGAAGCCTATCAAACACCCATGGGACTATGCCCGGTTGACGAGCGCGCAAGAGAACTGGCACTTGAATGTAAGGGTGTGAGCTCCGGAATGGAGGGACATCGTGCCGAGCATGCATTGGAAGTGCAATTGCCATTTTTACAATATATGCTTGGGAATATCCCCATCTTGCCAATGGTCATGGGTGACCAGGGGGTAGAGAGTATTGAAGAAGCGGAGGAGTGTGTCAGAAAGCTTTATGAAGCTTACGGAGGGGATATCCTTTTCGTCGCCAGTTCCGATCTTTCACACTTTCATGACAGCTATACGGCTAAGAATATGGATGGCGAATTCATTGCTTTATTGAAAAATGCTGAGTCGCAAAAAATAATGGAAAAATTACGATCAAATGATCTTGAAGCTTGCGGTGCGGGCCCGATTATTGCTATCTTAAGGGGGCTTGAGATAGATAAGGACCATATCAGGGTTCTTGGCTATTCTCACTCGGGAGAGGTAAGCCATGATCATGATTCCGTGGTGGGTTATACCTCTGCACTGATTTTGAAAAATCCAAAGGACTAAGACATGATCGACGTACTGATTTATAATGAAAATGAACATGGATTCTGGGATGACTTTGTCCGCCGGGCGAACAATGGTACGATCTTTCATGAACGAAAATTTCTAAATTACCATCCCAAAGGCAGGTTCAAAGATCATTCATTAGTATTTATGGAAAAAGGCAAACCCATTGCCGTACTTCCTGCTGTTGAATTTAACGATGCCGATCAGCGAATTTTGTATTCTCATAGAGGAAGCTCCTATGGTGGGATCGTCCAACCTTTGAATCAGGGTGTGGAAAAAAATGTTAAGATAGTGAAAGCCATGGGAAAATATGCGCAAGAGAATGGTTTTAATAGCATTGTCATGACCCTTCCGCCGGACATTTACAATCATCAATTGAACAATTATCTCGAATTTGCCTGCTTTCGCGAAGGCTATACCTATCTTAAGCGCGAAATATCATCCGTCCTGAAACTTGAAGACGATATTGAAAAAAATTTGGCAAAATTCAAAAGCACGCATCGCACTGCGTATCGTCGCGGAGAAAAAATGGGTGTTAAAGTTAAAGAGACCAAGGACTTTAAAGCCTTTTATTCCATTTTAAAGAACAATCTAAAGATCAGGCATAATGTAGAACCCACCCATACTTTAGAAGAGCTTCTGGAGCTTAAAAAGCGTTATCCCGAACAGATCAGACTCTATGGCGCTTACCTGGAAGATACTATGATCGCCGGATTGGTTATGTTCGATGCAAATGAACTGGTAACGCTGGCATTTTATATTTCGCACAATGAAGCCTATCAGGAATATCGCGGCGTAAATGTTCTGTTCAAAGAAGTAATCGCCGATAGTATCAAACGCGGCTTTCATTATCTTGACTTTGGGATCTTTACCGTGAATATGGAACCCAATTACGGATTGGCGCGATTTAAAGAGAGTTTTGGCTCGGGCGGGGTTTTTAGAGATACCTTACAATTTATAATTGTCAATTGATTTTGCTTCTCCGCCAGCTGGTGGAGAAGCAGGGCAGGCAAAGGACAATTGATCCTTCTTCGGTCCGAACAATTGTGGTTACGAAAGACAGGCTAAGCGGAGAGATCTCAAATTACACTTGAATGTTTGAAATTAATTAAGCCTGTCATCCTGAATTCCGATGTGTCGGGATGAAGGATCTGTTTATGATACTGAAGATGTCTTAGAGTAAAATAGTTGAGTGAAAATATATCTGTGCTCCGAGGTATCGTGATCACCGGCATATTTTTCGGAATGATGATAAAATAGGAAGAAAATGGTAAAACAAGATATTATACGCTTTGGCAAACAGACTATCGTTTACGGCATTGGCTATGTGACTGCCCGGATGATCAATTTCTTGCTTTTACCTTTTTATTCTTATCATATCTCTCCCGAAGCTTATGGCGCTGTATCGCTGATCTATGCTTTTATTGCCTTTTTGAATATTTTTTATCATTACGGACTGGAAAGTGCTTTCCTGCGTTTTTATTCCAAGACCGGTACGGCGGAGGGACACGAAAAAAAAGAAGTATTCTCCACCGTTCTCAGTTCCTTACTGATCACTTCGACCGCTTTTTCCATGCTGATCTGGCTCTTTGCTCCCGCTATCAGTCGAGGGATCCTGAGTTCACCCGATTACACGCATATCATTCGCATGACCGCCGGGATATTGTTCCTGGATGCCATATATCTGATTCCGTTGCATTATCTGCGGATCAATAATAAAGCCGTGATCTTTACGCTGATCACGCTGGTCAATGTGCTGATCAACGTGAGTTTGAACATCTATCTGATCCATTATCGGGATATGGGCATTGAAGGTGTGTTTGTCAGCAATTTGGTCGCTTCGGCATTTTCTTTTCTTGTTCTGATCCCGATCGTGATTAAAAATTTCAATGGTCAACTCTCGCGATCTTTATGGAAAAAACTTATCCTTTTCGGACTGCCTTTCGTGCCCAGCGGTTTATCCAGTATGATCATTGAACTCAGCGATCGCTATATGTTGCAGTGGTTCAAGGGGTTGGAAGTTGTGGGCCTGTATTCCGCAGGTCATAAGCTGGGGATCTTTATGATGCTGCTGGTAATGGCTTTCCGCTTTGCCTGGCAACCCTTTTTTCTGCAAAAACATGATGATCCCGAGGCGCCTCGCTTATTTTCAAAGATCATGACCTGGTTTGTTTTCCTCATGACCATTGTCTTCCTTTTGGTGAGCTTTTTCATCAAAGAAATCGTGGCATTC
>CAYPTO010000215.1:0-3077 GCA_964413625.1 uncultured bacterium | reverse complement strand
GTTGATCTTGATGATCTGATCACCGTGTTTTTGATATAGGTTTTTTCCATATAGGAAATGTCGGTTTTCATATTGAAGTCGTGTCATGGTGTTAAATGCTTTTTTATTTTTCTCAACAAGTTCAAATGACGGCAGCTCAATGGCATTATTCTCAATTTCACCAGCCCGACAAACCGTTCCCGGGACATCTTGGATATCCCGAATCGCTTCACCCCTATTTATTCGTTTGATAACAGTTTTTATCGGGATTTCACCCATCCCATAGATTAGCAAATCGGCTTTGGAATCGATCAGTATAGAGCGCCGGACCTTGTCGGTCCAATAGTCGTAATGCGCCATGCGCCGCAGGCTTGCCTCAACGCCGCCGAGTATGACGGGTATGCTTTTGTATGCGGCCCGGACCAGATTGGTATAAACGACCGAGGCGCGGTTGGGGCGCCTGCCGGCTTTGCCGCCCGGTGTATAATTATCATCTGAACGTTTTTTGTGATTAACGGTATAGTGCGAGACCATAGAATCAATATTACCTGCCGTGACGGCAAAGCAAAGGCGCGGAGCGCCTAGGCGCATGGCGCTGGCACTATCCTTCCAATCGGGCTGATCCAGGATCCCCACCTTGTATCCCTCCACTTCCAAAACCCGTGCAATAATTGCCGGACCGAAAGACGGATGATCAACATATGCATCACCGCTGACGATGATGATATCGCATTGGGTCCAGCCGAGTTTCTTCATTTCTATTATATTAGTAGGAAAAATCATGTATTAATCTATCATTTTTAAAATGGTTTTGCAAGGCACGAAGTGGAGAGATGGGGAAGAGGAGGATGACTATGTTTTAATTTATTGGGTATCAAAAAAGGCGGACCCAGTTCGCCTTTTCTTATCTTTACTAAGTATTCGTTATTAATTCTTGGGCTTTAATTCCGCACCACCTTTACGGTCAATGACTACATATCCAAGGGTATCGAGCTTATCTCTGAGTTCGTCTGCTTTTGCCCAGTTTTTATTTGCTCTTGCTTCATTTCGTTCATCAAACATTCGCAGAATAGAATCGTTTATATCTTTCGTTTTTTTTGAATCAGGCAATATGCCAAGAACTTCATCAATGCGATTCATGCCCTTAATAATATAATTATGATCACCTTCAGTAATATTTCTATCACGTTTGATTTTATTAATTTCTTTAATACCGGTAAAAACAGCTGCGATTGCCGGAGATATATTTAAATCATCATCCATTGAATTTTCAAAATCCGCTAACATCTTATTAATAATGTTATTTATTTCTGATGACAATTCGCCTGTTCCATAATGAACAAGATCTTCCATAAAATCATTAATGCGTTTAAGTGAGCTTTTTGAAGAATCTAAGATTTCAAGCGAAAAATTTAATTTCTGACGGTAATGTGTAGATAATAATGTATAACGAATTGCAGTCGGTGAATATCCTCTTTTGACCAGTCCGTTGATGTACATTATATTGCCGAGGGATTTACTCATCTTGGTTTTACCCCAGAGCAAATGTTCGCAATGCAGCCAGTAATTAACAAAAGGCTTGCCCGTTGCACCTTCGCTTTGGGCGATCTCATTTTCATGGTGGGGAAATATATTATCTACACCGCCGGTGTGAATATCAAAGGTCTGTCCGAGATATTTCATCGACATGGCAGAACATTCGATATGCCAACCCGGACGTCCTTTGCCGAGTTTGGTATCCCATGCGACCGCACCATCCTCGTCCTTATACGCTTTCCACAGTGCAAAGTCATTGGCGGATTCTTTGTCGTATTCATCGTCATCCACGCGTGCACCGCTTTTCATATTTTTCATATCCAGGCGCTGTAATTTTCCGTAATTCGGGAAAGCAGAGATCTTAAAAAAGATGTTGCCGTCCTCGGCTTTGTATGCCAGTCCTTTATCCAATAAGCTCTGGACAAGGTCCACCATCTCGGGAATATGTTGTGTAGCGGCGGGATAAACTTCGGCTCTTTCAATATTTAGAGTGTCAAGGTCTTTGAAAAACGCCTGTTTGTAAACCTCGGTATAGGCGTCAATAGATTCACCCGTTTCGGCGCATTTGCGAATGATCTTGTCATCTACGTCAGTAAGGTTCATGACCTGTGTGACCTTATAGCCTTTGAATTTGAGATAACGCTTTAAAAGATCTTCGAACATATAAGCACGAAAATTTCCGATGTGCGCAAAATTATAGACCGTTGGACCGCAATTATAAACCCCGACCTTGCCGGGTTCAATGGGTTTAAAGATCTCTTTCTTTCTGCTCATCGTGTTGTAAAACTTTAAAGACATTGCTACCTCATTTAATTTCATATGAAATTAAGAAAAAAAACTTCTTAGTAAAAGAATTGATATAAGAAAATACGGTCCACAAATTTAGCCTATTATCACAAATTAAATTTAAATCTGTCATCCGAAGCCTTCTTGGCCAGCACCCCGATGTTTTGGGATCGGGGCCGGGGATGACAGGTTTTTTCTCTCATTTTCTCAGTGTTCAGCACTCAACTTCCATACCCCAATTCCATTTCTCAATACCCTGTCTACCTCATGAAATTCAAATAAATCACTTGAGAGAACATTTATCATGCCACCGCGTTTCGTGTATTCCCTGAAATTCCTGAAATGTTCTCCGCCGGCATTGAATTCCACAATAGAAATCATAGCGCGTCCCATAAAAGTGCTTTTATCATCAAAAGCAAAATCCGCAGCCAGAGCGTATCCATCGGGTTTGATCAAACGAGCTATTTCTTTCAGGATCGCTTCTCTCAATATCTGATCTTTTTCATGCAGGGCCAGGGAAATAATGACGATGTCAAAAGACGCGTCGGGAAAAGATGTGGCGGATGCGTCTCCCTCGTGATAACGTATGACGGTAGAATTTCGTTTTGCGTAAGCTACCATGCCGGGATCGAGGTCCAATCCGTCCAGGTTCTTGTATCCCGCCAGTTCAATGGTCAGCAGTTGATCACCCGTCCCGCTGCAGAGATCCAGAATTCGGGCATCCTTGTCTTCGGGGAGGGCGTTGAGTATGGCGTTTCTGAGAGGCTTCAACGGTC
>CAYPTO010000214.1:0-3106 GCA_964413625.1 uncultured bacterium | reverse complement strand
CTACCCCACTATAACCCTTTTTTTCTGCAGAATAAAAATAACTTTTATAACCGGGGAAATCTGTATGCTCAGGCAATAATTGATCAAGCTGGATCTTGGTTTCCTGAATGCCCAAAATATCCGGCTGAACATTTTGAATAAAATCGAAAAATCCTTTTTTAGTCACAGCTCGCAAACCATTTACATTCCAGGATATTAATTTCATCAAACCTCCGGCGTATATAATTTATTTGCATGTAAAATAAGAATTTATTGATAATTGGCAAAGGATAAAACAATTGAGAGATGAGAGGTGTGAACTTCCCTGAATTCAACAAGTAGCATTAATAATTACTTCCGCTTTCTCGCTTTTGGGTACTGAATTATTTAAATTAAAAAAGAGGCAACCTCATGATCACCTCTTTAAAATCACTTGGTTTTAATTAATGTTTTATTTAAGGAATTTGACTTCTTCCTTACCTTTTTCGATATCAACACGTCTCAATAATAGTCCACCGATAAGGAAAAGTGCCAAGATGGAAAGAACACCATAACGAATACCCATGTTCTCCAACTGCATACCTCCTATCGTTATATCTCCGGCATTCCGGGTCAGAAGAGCAACAACAGCCATTAGGCTGGGACCGATAACCGCTGCGAATTTTCCCAACAGATTAAAGAATCCGTAGAATTCTGCAGATTTATTCACGGGAATGATACGCGAATATAAGCTTCGACTGATAGCCTGAATACCGCCTTGGAACAATCCAACGGCTACAGCCAATGCATAAAAATGCCATACTTGATTCATAAAAAAGCCAATCAAAGTAATAACAGCATAAGCTACAATACCGACATATAATGATTGTTTGGTCCCTATCTTCTTGGCTAAAAGACTATATAGAAGCGAACCGCCAAATGCCACAAATTGAACGATCAAGAGAGCAACAATAAGAGCTGATGAAGGAAATTCCAAAGCGGTTCCAATTGAAATAGCCATACGGATAATCGTATCAACACCATCTATATAGAACCAATAAGCCAATAAAAAAGTACCGACGACCTTTAAGTGCTGTATTTCTTTAAAAGTTGAAATCAGTTGTAACCATCCGGCCTTGATCGTCTGAAAAACATTTAAATTATTCGTCTCAAATTTAGGTTCTTTTACAACAAGAAAAATCGGAATAGAAAATAAAGCCCACCAAATAGCAACAGATAAGAATGATAATTTTATAGCCAATGTACTATCGGCAATACCGAACATTTCAGGTTTCAAATACATCATTACATTAAGCAGAAAAAGTAAACCGCCTCCGATATAGCCCATGGCAAAACCGAGAGATGATACATGATCTACCTTTTTCTCAGATGCAACACCGGGTAATAAAGAGTCATAAAAGATGTTACCGCCCGAGAATCCGATCGTCGCAACGACATACATAAATGCCGCTACCTGCCACTGACCCTGATGAACCATAAAAAGCCCACCGGTCATCACGACCCCAATGAATGCAAAGGTGAACAAGAATTTTTTCTTGGCTGATCCCTTATCGGCAATAGCTCCAAGAAATGGTGCCAAAATTGCGACAACAAGTGACGCAATGGAATTGGCAAATCCCAAACGTGCCGTAGTATCTACATTAGCAACACCTGCACTCCAATATGCTCCAAAAAAAATCGGGAAAAACCCCGCCATCACAGTCGTAGCAAAGGCAGAATTTGCCCAATCATACATAGCCCACGACCAAATTGTTTTCTTTTGATCTAACATTATTCCCTCCTTATATCAGTTGACAAAAGATAATTGACAATTGACAATTATAAATATCAATGAAACTTATATATTTATTGGCTTCCTGGTTTACTGACTCTTTAAATTAAATTCTTCCAATTGAAGATAAGTTAATTTACCCTGACGATAACAACTTTCATACCAAATAATCCGATTAACCTGAAATATTTCGGGTTCCAATTTAATGTCATAATATAAAGGTAAAAATTCTTCGTGTATTTTATGCTTAATTCGCCCAAGTGTAATATGCGGTAAAAATCGTTTCCCCGTATCATCAAATCCCATGGCGATAAAACCTGTATTCAGTTCATCGGATAAGCGATAGACTTTACTTGGACTTCTCTGAAGTCCGGCCCATAATATACGCGGATCACCTTCTTTTGGGAATTGCCCCAACTCATTTAACTGTAATTGAAACGGCTCAACATGAGCTACAATACGTCTAAATTCAGCTCTAACATCATCCAAAAGCCAATCCGGAGTATCGCCTAAAAACTTCAAAGTAATATGTAAAAGTTCGGGATCTGTCCATTTAATACCCTCTGAAACCGGCTCAAGCAAAGTTTGAACCCGTTTTAAATGTTCTTTAATGGCGTCGGGTAGCGGAATTGCTATAAAAGTTCTTTTATCAGCCATTGACTATCCCTTTTGAATTATTCATCGTTAATTAAAGCTAAACGAACACGGTTAAGTGCAGCATAAGCTGCAAATTCCTTGTTTTTCAGTCGTCCTCTGTCAAAATTTATTTTTTGTACATAAATTTTGTCTTTATAGGCAACTGCAAGATAGACCAAACCAACCGGCTTACCGGGCGTTGCGCCATCAGGACCTGCTATCCCGCTGACCCCAATGGCGATATCCGCTCCGGTTTTATTTTTCAAACCTTTTACCATGGCTTCCACAGTTTTTATACTTACTGCACCGTGTTCTTTAAGAATCCGGGGATCAACTCCCAGCAATTTGCTTTTTGCTTCATTGCTGTAAACAATATAGCCTTCTTTAAAAACGGCAGAGGAACCGGGCACATTAGTGATCATATCGGCAATAGATCCTCCCGTGCATGATTCTGCAACAGAGACGATCAAGTTTTTCTCTTTACATAAATTCACTACGATCTCCGCAATGGATTCACCTTCTAAGGAATAAACCGAATTGCCGAGTAAATCTTGTATTTTCTCTTGAGCTTTTTTCACTTTGAATTTATCATTACCAGCAAGTCGAATGGTGATTCCTCTTACCGAAGGATAATACCCGATACTCAAATCCTGTTCAATATCCGGCATCACGTCCATAATACGGTCAGCGATCTCAGATTCAGGCAATCCGAAAGTATTT
>CAYPTO010000213.1:0-3122 GCA_964413625.1 uncultured bacterium | reverse complement strand
ACTAACACTTCACTAACGCGGAGTGTTAGTGTTCTTAATTTATCAATTGTCATTATTCTACCTAATTAACTGTATTCCATAGAATTATTGTTGTTTAAATTAAGATTTTCCGTTATTCTTCATATTGGCACTCATGACGGAGGATTTAAATGGTCAGGATCAAAGCATTTCGCGGTCTGCGCCCAAAAAAAGAATTGGCATCCAGGATAGCATCACCCCCTTACGACGTGGTCAATTCCAATGAAGCTCGTATTTTAGTTAAGATCGAGCCTTACTCCTTTTTACATATTGTAAAATCTGAAGTTGACCTGCCCCCTGAAACAGATCTTTATGACCCTGCCGTTTATAAAAAGGCAGCGGAGAACTTACAGGAATTCAGAAAAAATAAATTGGTCCAGGATAAAGAACCGGTTATGTATATTTATCGTCAGGTCATGAATGGACGATCGCAAACGGGACTTATCGCCGTTCAGCATATTGACGATTACCTTGAAGGCAAGGTCAAGATACATGAATTGACGCGCGAAGATAAGGAACAAGACCGCATAAAGCACATCGACATTGTCAACGCCCATACCGGTCCCGTCTTTTATACCTATCCCGAAGATCATAATATTGATGCCATCATAAACGATTACATAAGCAAAGATCCCGAATATGATTACAAGTCACAGGATGGTGTGCGCCATACACTTTGGCTATTGGATGATCAAACGATCATTGGTAAACTGATAGATAATTTTGAAAAGATCGATCATGTTTATGTTGCCGACGGACATCACCGCTCAAAAGCTTCTGTAATGGTGGGTAAAATGCGCAGGGATGCAAATAAGAACCATACGGGAAATGAAGAATATAATTGGTTCCTTGCCGTATTCTTTCCAGCGAACCAGCTTAAGATCATCGATTATAATCGTGTCGTGAAGGACCTTAATGGTCTTTCTAAAGAGAAATTCTTTTCTAAACTGCAAAACGTTTTCAAAATCAGGGAAATCCGATCATCGAATTTCGCTAAGCCTACTAAAGAGCATGAATTTGCAATGTATTTAGTCGATAAATGGTACAAACTGACCCTAAAAAAAGGTCTTGTTGATCTTTCCGATCCCATTAAAAGTCTGGACTCGGCTCTTCTAACCGATCTAGTCCTTACTCCCATACTCGGTATTAAGGATATACGAAAAGATGATAGAATCGATTTTGTCGGCGGGAATCGTGGTATGGAAGCTCTTGAAGGCAGGGTCAATGCGGGTGAAATGACGATAGCTTTTGCCCTCTACCCCATTTCCATTGAACAATTGATGGATGTAGCGGATTCAAATGCCCTGATGCCTCCCAAAACAACCTGGTTTGAGCCCAAACTGCAAAGTGGACTTTTTATTCACAGTCTTGAAGATTAATAATGCGTCATCCAAAACTAATTGCATGGGAAAAGAAACTTAAATCCGTTCTGGACGAAATTGATATTCTTCTTGAAGATCGCTATGGCGATTTGTACGACCTGCATCCCGCCAGAAGAGAAAATGGCACCACTTCCAACCGTTCACATGACGGATTATTTGATATTCGAGGTGATTTTACCTTGGGTTATGGATCGAAAAAAGGACGCGGATATATTATAAATATCGATCTTAAAACTCTTGAAAATGTTTCAAAAGAGGCAATCGAAAATATTAAGAAAAAAGTCGTATATGAATTAAATTGCCGTCTGCCTCGTGCATTCCCGGACAAAAAACTTAAGGTAGAGATAGACGGCAATATGATCAAGATTATCGGGGATCTTTCGTTGGGAAATATTTCATGACTTGTAATTTATAATGCGTGACGCGTTAAGACTTACAGGTCACGATTATTTCGCCTTCTTTTACATCTATCATATAACGATTCCCCGGAATTAATTCACCCTCTAACAGTTTTTGAGCCAGATGATTCTCAATTTTATGCTGGATCAGACGCTTCAAAGGACGTGCACCGAAATCGGGATCATAGCCTTTTTCGGCAAGATGATCCTTTGCCTTATCACTTAGTTCTACAACAATATTCTGAAGCTCAAGACGATTCTGAAGACGTTTGAATTGAACACCTACGATCTCTCTTAACTGCTTTTTTGTAAGAGCATGGAATGCAATGATCTCATCGACACGATTAATGAATTCCGGTTTAAATTGCCGGCGCAAATATGTTTGGAGTCGTTCATCCAGAGTATCAAAAGATGTTCCATTCTCAAACACACTTGCCCCGAGTTCCGAACCAATGTTAGACGTCATAATAATAAGCGTATGCCTAAAATCAACTGTTCGTCCTTTACCATCTGTCAGACGACCGTCATCAAGAATCTGCAGCAATATATTAAAGACATCGGGATGAGCTTTTTCGATCTCGTCCAACAATATCACAGCATAGGGTCGTCGTCGAATACTCTCGGTTAATTTTCCACCTTCTTCATATCCCACATATCCCGGAGGCGCCCCGATCAAGCGGGAAACGGAATGCCGTTCCATATACTCGGACATATCAAGACGTACCATGGCATGCTCATCGTCAAAGAGAAAATTCGCCAATGCACGTGATAATTCGGTCTTTCCTACACCGGTAGGACCAAGAAAGAAAAATGATCCCATGGGACGATTTTCATCTCCTAAACCGCTCCTGCTTCTTCGGATAGCATTCGATACAGCCTTAATGGCCTCATCTTGCCCTACAACGCGTTCATGAAGATGTTCTTCCAAATTCAGAAGCCGTTGATTTTCCGACTGCAACATACGATTGACCGGGATTCCTGTCCATCGGCTTACCACCTCGGCAATATCCTCTTCATCCACTTCTTCTTTCAAAAGGGGTGATTCACCATGAATTTCTTGTAATTTCACTTTTTCATTTTCAAGTTTTTCCTGCAATTTAATTAAGGCGCCGTAACGGATCTGGGCAACCTTTTCGTAATTGCCTTCCCGTTCAGCCTCTGATTCTTCAGCTTTTAATTGATCAATGGAGCTCTTGAGATTCTGAACTCCCTGAATCAAGGCTTTCTCGGACATCCATCTGTCTTTTAGAACCTCATGATCTTTATTGATCTTTTTCAATTCTTTATCCAACTCTTTAAGACGTCCCGCTGATCGTTCGTCCTT
>CAYPTO010000212.1:0-3147 GCA_964413625.1 uncultured bacterium | reverse complement strand
GTTCAATAATTACTTTATTTTCAACAATGATATCTGCAATAAATCTTTTGTCTAAATTATAATTTTCATAATGAACTTTTATTGGGCATTGTTTTGCTACTTGTAATCCAGCATTTTTTATTTTTTCAAAAAGGATTAATTCATACACAGATTCCAATAAACCCGGACCGATTTCCACATGAATTTTATAGGCACAATCAACAATTATTTTTGAAATATCATTTTCACTCCTCATCATAATTAGCACAAGAAATTAACATCACCCTATTCTGCTTCCAAAATAATTAATATTAATGGACAAAAGTGTGACTTAACTCACAAAAGTAAAGCATTATTAATCTTATGTGCCTTTGTTTTTTTTAGTGTCTTTACGCCTACGCTACAGCTTCGGCGCACAAGTGTGTGAGGTTATTTCTTCTGCAACTCCGTCAATGGCTTGGATTCTTTCAGGAAGAAAGATGAAATCAATGCTATCGCTCCAATGATCACAAAAAACTTCATAAAGAAGGGAAGGTAAGCATTAGAACGCATGCTCATTGCGGCAACAAATACCAGTCCGGTAATCTGCCCTGAGAGTAATAACAATCCCTGACTCGTGGATTCCGGGGCAGGGTAGGAGACCTCTGCGCCGTATTGGAATCCGATAGGTCCGGCACTCATGACAAAGAATCCCAGGAAGAATGATGATATAAGTGCAACCGTGTAAGCGGCTTCCGGTGTATTGGTCATGACGCCTGCAAAGGCAATTCCCGCAAGCGAGGGGACCATTCCGATCAAACAAATATTGATGAACATTTTCCGTTTTTGGAATTTATCAGATAGAATGGGCAAGATGATCGCACCGATCACACCGCCTATAAGCATAATACCACCGATCATGCCATCGGAATCCTTAACATTCAGGTATTCTGCAATAGAGTCTGTCATGGATGATACCGCATTGAAAATTCCCAGTCCGATAAAGAAAATACCAATGGTAATGAGCATATCTTTTTGACGGAAGATGAATTTTAGTCCGTCTGTGAATTTATGCCGTACGTATTCTTCATCACCGGGAGGTGTAGGTGGTTCTTCCTTAATAAGCAGAATAGCAGCAAGACATGCTGCAGCGGTAATGATGCCATAGGTCATTAACATTTTTTGCATACCGTCACCGTAATTGACAAGTTCGGGATTGGTCGCGACCATTAAGGGTGTGACCATCATAACAATAATAATACCCAAATATTGTGCCAAGGTTCCAAGTCCGGCTGCCGTACCCCTTTCTTTAAGAGGGAACCATCTGGCAGTGAGTGCCGTCAGTGCATTAAGTATAAAAGGTTGCGAAACGGCAAGGCCCAATTGAAAAATGATCTGGGCTGTAAATGAATCGGCAAAAATACCTTTCCCAAGTGCGGAGATCGCGCATATGGTAGCTCCGATGCCAATGCCTTTTTTTATGCCCCAGGTGTCGATAACATAAGAAGCAGGGATACTGACCAACAAATAGACCAACATATAAGACATTGCCAGAAAATCAATATTGAAGATCGAATTCGGATTGAATTGACCGGCATAAAAGGTCTCAGCCGCACGTGCAACCGGCGCATGGGTCAACCATTGGATATTAACCACCAGGCATGCCAACATATAGGCACCCAGTACGATCCAACGATAAGGATAGACTTTAAAACTTTTTTCATTCATGTGTATAACTCCTGTGTGTAATTAGGTGTAAAGGTGTGAAGGTCATTAGGCCGTTAGGAAAATAATTCATTCAACCTCTTTGACCATCAACTATCAACCATCAACTTTTCAACTTTTCAACTTTTCAACTTTTCAACTCTCTCTTGGCAGTCCGATCCAAGTCAGTTTCTTATAAAATTCGCCGCGGGATACAATTCGCATAATAATTATTAACGCTAGTAGCCGAACTCCCAATATCCACCAAACATTTGCACCTACGACAACATAAAAAATAGTATCTTCCACGATGGCATGTACCACGCACATGGATATGGTCAATAAACATACATCTTTGTGAGTCAGTTTATGATCTTTGTTCATTCGAAATAATATTCCTGCTCCGTAGGCGATTCCAATAAAAAATCCGACCATCCATGCGCCTAAAGCATTGGCTGACATACCGAAAAATCGAGTAATAAAACTAAGCTTCTCTTTGATTTTTTGACTTTGTTTCCAAAAAATAAGAAATTCATAGAGAAGCATCACAATGAATATAAGTCCAATGATCTGTCCTGAAGTTGTCAATGTTTTCAAGAGAAGGTTCATCCATGTAAAATCCCGGACCACTGCAAAGGGATTCATCACAACACCTCGAACGGTCTCGGGCATAATAAGGTTCAATAGCATTCCCATTAAAAGACTGAATACAATTCGTGTAAACGCGATTCCTATTCGTCCCATCTTTAATTTCATAAGAATTGTGGTCTCAAGAATAAGATTATGTGCAAAACCGGTAATAATGGCAATGATCGTAATTTGCCGGAAGGTCAGATCTATAACGGATGCCGCAGCGATCGCGGCAAAAAGATTATTGACCCAGGCGGCAAGCAGTACCAAGGCCGCATCACCCGGAAGACCCAATAGCTTCATAAAGGGCTCAAAAACAGGTTCTATCAGGTCAAGAAATCCCACTTGATCGAGAAATGCGGTCAAAAAAGATATTGGAATATAAATTTTAAGAAGCATCCATGAAACTTTTAACGCCTGTTTACCGGCTTTCACGAAGACATCGCGAATATTTTCAGGTACGAATTGCTTAGAAAAATTCTTTGTTTTTTCTTCCCTACTGCGCATGGGTGAATTTGGGGAGAATTCGGAAGAAATGCAAATCAATAAATCGTGAAACGTAAACCGTGAGACGTAAAACGGCGTTTGCACGTCAATGTTTTACTAGCCCGTGAATAATGTACATATGCATGCTTTACCACGGGCTTTAGCCCGTGGATAATGGAACAAAAAATACTTGGGTTTTAACCTCTTTCAAGATTTATCTGGAATAATTGGGTTAAAACCCGAATATTGCTTGATACTGAATCCACGGCTTAAAAGCCGTGGTAATGCAACTGTTGGTTCTAAATCCCTTAAACTATTTTTGTGTCTTAAATCACTGTTTTGCTTATAAATTTGGATTTTAGGGTATTT
>CAYPTO010000211.1:0-3157 GCA_964413625.1 uncultured bacterium | reverse complement strand
CTATTAAATTAGATATCAAATATTACTATATTTGACCACTTCGCGTATACTATTACATGATTCACCTCTTACGTCTCACATTTTACGATCGATGATCCGGATTTTGTTTATAGCTCTTTTCAATCGAATCTTGTTTTCCGTTGGGAATATCAACCGGGTTCAACTCTTTTCCTTGTTTGGTCCCTAAATAATCAATTCGATAATAGCGAAGATCATTTAACATTACCCGATAATATTCGTGATCTGAATAATGAGATCCCTCAGAATGTATTTTTAGTAAAATTGTCATATAGGCTTGGAAGATAGGCAAGTACAAAGACAAAAATACAAAGTATAACGTTAAGTAAAAAGCAAGGCTCGAATCATCGCGCCTTTTTTACTGTCTGTTCAACCACTCTCACTTATGTTTAAAACTACGCCGGGTAGGCGACAAACTCGGGGTTATTAAATCAATTAAACTCCGACGAATGGACGGGTTGAACATTTTTTTGCCTTTGTACTTTTACCTTTTGCCTTGCGTTAGCACTTAAGCTAACGCACAAGCATCATCTTCTGCATGATCACTATCGGTTCTGAATCAATTACCGCAACCAGACGGCAAAGATAAACACCACTGGGAGCCGGCATTCCGGATTGCGTTTCGCCATACCAGCGAACGCTGTAATTCTGGGCATCCTGATATCCATTCACCAAAACGGCCATCTCCTTGCCAAGCAAGTTATAGATTTTTAGACTGACCTGAGCTCCTTCAGGCAAGCTGTAGCGAATATCGGTATATTCTCTAAACGGATTAGGTGTATTGGGTAACAATTCCAACTTTTCGGGATTAGACATAAGAAAGCGATCGACAGGATGGACAAAAACTGGCATATAAAATAGTATTACGTCATGACCATCGCTGACCCGGATGGTAATGGCATCGTTACCGGATTTATAATTTTCAGTAAAAAAAATGATGCCGCCCTTTTTGTCTTTCTCTTTTTTTGCTTTAAAGATATTATCATCCACAAGATAACGCACATAGCGACCCGGTGTAATATCCCAAGTAAGGTCGCTCAATTCATTGTCAATATCGTAAACAACATCTTCAAATATGATGGTATCGGAGCTGTTGGCTTTAAATGATAATGAATCGGGAAGACCCATAGTAAAATAGGGCGGATCATTTACGGCAAGAACCGGAATGATCCATGTTTTTGTGGCTTTCTTTTTCCCATCTGAAACGGTAAAATCAATTTTTTCTTTTCCGAACCAATCTTCCAATGGCCAAATGATCAGTGTATCGGACATTTCTTCAACATAAAAATTATCACCGGCCTTATATTCAAGGTCTAATTTATCACCTTCGTCGGGGTCATATACAAATTGTTTCACATAAGCAAGAGGAAGCATCATTGAACCATCCTCCTGTATACTTGTATCAGGCAAGGTTTTCCAGCGCGGAGCATCATTTACGGGAACAATGGTAATATTCATATAACCCGTATCACGCAATCCGCCATCATTGACGATCATTCCCACTTTTGCTTCTCCGTTCCAATCTGGATCGGGAGACAGGGTAATGGTCTTGTGGTGTTGTATAACTTTTAAATTGGGGTCATTAATAAATGTCCATATAAGATCTTGTGTTTTGGTCTCAATATCCTTGGCAAAACTCTCCAGATAAGATCGATCAAGTGAAAGCGTATCGTCTTCGTTCCATTGTCTTGGCGGAAGATCTTGCATCAGGGGTTTGTCATTGACAGAGAGGACGCGTAGGGGATAAGTTGTTGTATCTCCGTATTCTCCGTCATAAACCGCCATGCGTATATGAGCGTTCCCAAACCAGTTTGGGTCTGCGTTGATCGTATAGGTTTTGTCGTTTTCTTTAATATGAACATGTGGTGAAGGCATGAGTGTCCAGACCAAATCACATGAACGTGTTTCGACATCATTTACCATTCTATAGAGATTGCTTTTGCGAAGATGAAGCGAATCATCCTCAAGAAAAGAGCGTGATGTTATAGTTTCCACCCACTGTGGAGGATCGTTCACCGCTAAAACATGCACGCGCCAAATACGACTGGCGGTCAATTCACCGTCGGAAACTGTCAGCAGAAGTGAATCCGTTCCGAACCAGTTCTTTGATGCGGTACAGCGAATACTGGCACCATTGTAAAAAGCACGAACCTTACCAAATTTCTTGACCTGCCATTTTAAGTCTGTTGCGGATGTTTCAACATCGTATGCGAATTTTTCCAGCACAGATCGATCTAAGATAATCGTTTCGTCCTCATGAAATACCGTATCGGGAAGCATTGCCAATTCGGGTGCATCATTAACGGGTGTAATGTGAATGTTCCAATAAGCCGTATCCGTTAATTCGCCATCGCTAACCGTTAGCATCAGTATGTCATCTCCGAACCAGTTTTTGTCGGGTAAAAGCGTAATGGCTCCACCTTCTACGGAAATAACAACATGATCACCTGAGTAAACATGAAAGCGCAATAAACTATCAGGGATTTCAACATCAGAGGCATGTTCGTCAAACCAGGTCAACGGCAAGCGGTAAAGTTCATCTTCCTGGAATTCTGTGACGGCTATAGGTGACCACTGCGGTGAATCATTAACGGCTATTACCGTGATTTGCTGAACCAAGGTATCAGTTGCTTGCCCATCGCTGACAATAAAGAACAAGCTGTCCTCACCATTCCAATCATAGGCAGGCCGATATATAAATCGATCGTTTTCCTCAAGCAAGTCGCCACGATCCCCCAGCTTACCGATTGACATTTGATCAACTGTATCAGCGTCACTTACATAGGCCAGCAATGAGTCTTTAAAAATGATCAGATCCTTATCTTCAAGAACTTTCAAGGTCTCAATATGAGAGTTGACGATCGGCGGGTCATTTTGTGGAAGTACGAGGATCACACATGTGACGGTATCGTTTAAATTCCCCTTTCCATAGGCAATGCTCAGGGTTGCTGTGCCATGCCAATTCTTTTCAGGTACTATATACAGACCTTCATCAATGGTCTCGAATGCAATATTTTTGCTATTTAAAGAGGGATAATATTTGATACCGCTATTAACGGAAAAATTATTATAGGCAAAGTAAGCTCTCGAATCTTCAGATATGGGGATCATTTGAGCTATTAATGCCTTAATGGCGGTA
>CAYPTO010000210.1:0-3160 GCA_964413625.1 uncultured bacterium | reverse complement strand
CTGAACAAAATATATCTTTGAAGATCTAAGAGCAATACCGGCGCCTTTATTATAAGCAAGATTGTGATCAATTATAGTATTATGTAAACGGATATCAGAGTTAATAGCATATATGCCACCACCATATTGAGAAATTGTAAGCGGCTTTTGAAGATGACTATCAATAGAATCCATAATGGCAATATTTTTTGATATACGTGTATAAAAACCGATCAATTTTGTGTTGTTTTCCGCGTAGATTCCGCCACCGGATGAAGCGAAATTATTTTCAATATTTACATGTGCCATTGTAGCAATTGAGGACGATAAAGATATAGCCCCACCTAAATATGCGTAATTATTATTGAAATCAATATGATCAAGATTTAATGTTGACCCCAAAGCATAAAGAGCGCCGCCGCTATAATAAGCCCTATTGCCTTCGAAAACAATATTTTCAAGATCACAAAAGGAATTTTCACAATAAAATGCTCCACCAAGAGTATAATTATTGTAAAAGGATCTTCCACGTCCTTCTTTAAAGCTAATGCCGGAAATATTCAGAGAATCAACATCTTTTGCCAAAATAATGGGAGCGGTAATTCCGCTATCCGGAAATAATACCACCGAATCAACATAAGAACTGTCCCTGTTTAACAAATAAGAGGATGAAATAGTCAAAGATTTATTATTGATCTCAACGCAGTCGCGATATTGACCGGGTTGAAGAAGTAAAGTATCGAAGTTGCCGGAATAATCCACAGCTGCCTGAAGTGTTGCGAATGGATGATCTGCAGTTCCATTTCCCCATGTATCATGGCCCCCCATGCTGACCCAAAAATGATGTGCATCATTTAGAAACATATGACGAGATGATTCAAATGCACCCATATCGGGCGGGGCCCAAATAGGATTGGGTCGGGCATTTCCTAAAATATCAGTCCGGGGAATTCCACTTGTGTCGGGGTCGGCAGCTGAAATACAGGGTGATGTTTCCCAAAGAGCAGGATAAGTGGTCACAGTATTGATCTTTGGGTCGAGGGAAATATTACCAAATCCGGGATAATTATCGGGTATGGCTGAATATCGAACATCATATTGAGAAGTATCAATTGGAGGAGCAAATTCAAGAATTGAGTTTGAAATAAGAGCATATGAAGAATGTAAGTCCCATACAGGAAAGGTAAAGGTATTGCCATATGACGTCATAAAATTGAAATTTGCAGTTGAGGCATTAATATGGTAAGCAGAAGATGTACAAATGTTTTTATAAACAGCAAGATTTCTGGCAGACAATTCAGAATTCTGATCCATACTGAGCAATGATAATGAGCTCATCTCTTTCCAAGTGGAATTTTCAATAGTTAAAGTTGAGTTCACAAGAATTATTGAGGCGGAATCATCTGAAGAAAAGGCATAGTGTGTGGTATTGGTGTCGCAAACCTCTGCATTATTTAGAATAAAGCAATTAGAGTTGAAATTTACACCGCAAAAAACAACGTTATTGGAATTTTCTACTAAAACACCACCACCGTTGCCAATATCACTTTTATCTAAAAGAAAACCTTTTATCATTGAACCATCTGCATTACTTATTTTTAATAGCGGGAGGGTATTGACAGTGTCGTATAATGCAGTACCTGTTGCAATAACATAATTTGCAGGATTATTAATATAGCTTTTTGAAAGCAGGGCTATTTTTTTATCAATAATTTCGACAGAACCGATATTTTGATATGGATTTGACACAAGGATGGTATCGCCGGATTGTGCCGTATCAATTGCTGTCTGGATCGTATTTATACTGTCCGGAACACACCAGGTAGCCCCAAAAGCACTTGCAACTATAAAAAGGAATAATACAATGTGACGAAAGATTTTCACGTTAAAGCATTTCTATTTTGAATTATTATATTAGCTAAGTAAATCTACTTGGCCAAAAACAGCATTCATTTCCATAGTAACAGTCTTGGAAAAACCACTTTCAGAAATATTAATTCGTTTGTCGTTAATTTTTCCAAAGACGGGCGCACCGTGCTTGACAATTTTCCAATCAAAGGGAACCATAATACTAACATTTCCAAAAATAGCCGTGACTTCTATGTAAATATTATCTTTAGGGTTTACACCACGTAGATCAAGATCTAAATTTCCAAAGATAGCCGTTCCGTGTCCGCCGGCAAGGGAATCATCACGAATGACCTCTCGCCGAGAATTAAAAAGTGTGTTTATATTGAAGACATGATCGGCATTCGTTGCGAAATATGTGCCTGAACGTTCGGAGTTCCCCGATATATTATTTTTAGAGCGCGAGTATTTTCTTGGCCAGATTATAACACCCACCATTACAAGCATTGCAGGCCAGATAAGATCTGAAATATCATAAATACCGTGTGAATGTAACAAGAATAAAGCACCAAGAAAAATAAGAAATATGCCGCCGCCCCAAGAACCACCCGGAGAAAAAATCGTCACCAATCCGATCAACACAAGGATCATTGGCCACCACTTCAGAAAGAGATCGTCAATATTCCACCATCCAAGATTATTTCCGAGTGTTACCAAGCCAAAAGATACAAATACCAAAGCAAGGACAATACGAAAAATGTTATGCCTATAAGAATCTTTTACCATTTTTAATTTCTTTGGTTTTATTTATAAAATAGGCGTGAATACGCGAATCAAGAGTTAGTTCGGGATGAAAACTTGCCCCAAGATAAAGCACGGATTCGATTAGAACCGGTTTATTATCACATGTTGCAAGAACACGAATATCTTTTCCGGTTTTTTCAATTAGCGGTGCCCTGATGAACACAGCATGAAAAGGGTTTTCAGGATCAAATTTAAGTATGAGGTCATCAACGAATGAATCTTTTTGTGAACCGTAAGCATTGCGTGAAACGGTAACGTCCATTAATTCAAACTGATGAACCCGAGGATCACCAACTCCTTTCCCAAGCAAGATCAAACCGGCACAGGTGCCAAAGACAGGTTTCTTCTTCGCAAAAGTCAGTATGTCTTCGTAGCTAATACGAAACCCCATCATTTTGGACATGGTCGTTGATTCACCACCCGGTAAAATCAAACCGTCTATTTGTTCGAGTTGTTCCCGGTATTTGATTAACTCTGCGCGGGCACCGACAAGTGAAATGGCAAGCATGTGTTTTTCATACGCACCCTG
>CAYPTO010000209.1:0-3164 GCA_964413625.1 uncultured bacterium | reverse complement strand
CGGCCGACGCTGAGATCGCTGCCACTTATGAATCGCACGCGCAATCCGGTCTTTGGGAAAAAGCCAAAGCCTACCGTCGTGTGATCGGTGCCGATTTCTCCTACTCTCTGAAGAACATTGTTTTCCAGGGCGAGGTCGGTATTCTTGATAAAGACGGGAAGATCTTTAATTTCTCTGAAGACGCTTTTGCCTATGTACTGAACATGTACTGGCAATTTGAGAATTTCAATTTCATGGCTCTGTACAGAAATTATGATCTTGAATACGATAATCCTTATCAACGTTCTTTCTCAAATTACGCGCGCTATAAAACATCGATCTATGAAGATATTTACTATCTTATGGATGATGCTTACGGTTTCTTGTATTCCGGTTCTTCACAACCGCAGTCCGAAAAAGGACTTTACTATTCCTTCCGTTATCAACTCTCCCGTTCGCTTATTGCAACAGTAGAACATGATATCTGGGAACGCGTAGCTGATCGTGCCAAATACAATCGCCTGGTCGCCCGCATGGAATATCGTCCGGTATTTAATTACCGTATCCGTCTGCGCCAGAAATGGCAAAGCCGTTACAACGAGAATTTCTTCACATCCAATGTGTATCGTTCTTATGAGACTATCCTGACCAATGAATTTCGTCTTTCACGCTTTGATCGGCTTCATTTTGACCTGATCTACGGCTATACGGAATTTTCACCAAGAGCCAGACTGGTTTACACAACCGGCGGCGGTGCTTCTATGGTCGGGAATGCCGGCTCAAAGTCACGAGCTATTCGTGCAGGATTTACACATAATTTCAATAACCGCTTAAAGATCATCGCCTCGGGTATGGTCTATAACGGCTTTATCTGGAATTTTGAAGATACCGATTTTCGTATTACGGATTCACCTGTAGATGCTTTCCGCGGATGGGTAACCTTGTTCAGCAGGATTACAGACAATTTGTCCCTGCGTTTCAAATACACCGTTGATACGCGTTTGGATCAGACCAACATAGTAGAAGCTTACATTGAACTTGATGATGGAAGTCTTCTGCAATTGAGTGATATAAATTATCGTATGTCTACTAATGATTTTAGACTACAATTGGATTATCGATTTTAATTTTTTTATAAAGGAATGAGTATGACTCGTAAACACCTTTTAACCTTATTGCTTATTATAACGCTGAGTGCGGGAAACCTGTTCGGCCAAGCCTATTTTAAATACATGGGTTTGGAAAATACCAGCAAAAACACAGCTCGAAGTCTTGCCCTTGGCGGGAACGCTTTGGCAATGGAGCTGAATCCGGTCGCCGGACTAAACAACCCGGCTATGCTGTATAAAGCAGCTGATGCTTTGATCGTTTATTCGAACCTGAACATGTCCTCTTTCATCGAACGCCGATCTTTCCCCGTACAGGATAGTTTTGGCGATTTTCTTGCCGAAAACGACTATGTATCAAATCGCTATCAGAGAATGGAAGGCGATCTGGCCATGTATTATTCTCAAAAGGGCTTTTCTGCCTCTGCCGGTTGGTATTCTCTAGAGAATTTCAACTACGATTATCAGGAAGAAATTCGCTCCGATATGGGCAGCGGTGCTTATAATCGCGATCCTCTGGCGGGATATCACAAAATAAATTTTTCAGGAATGACCCACGGACTGAATGTGGCTTTGGCACATGATATCGGCAAACGTTTTGCAGTCGGTTATGCCTACACGCATTATTTCGGTTCGGGTTTTGAAGAAGGATACGGAGTTATCCCCATCTTGAGTGATTCCAAGCTCTCATCTTCCGACACCACTTATTTTCCGGAAATACCGACAAACGGAAGCGGCAGCAATATTAATCTTGGATTAACTGCTAAAGTCACCGATCGCTTGCAATTAGGGTTGTCCACCACACTTGCCGGTATTTATACCATGGAAGGAACACACATGATCGCCGGCATGGATTCTTCACTTTTGCTTCCGGCTTACAGTGTTGATGCCGACTCGGCTTACAAGGTTGTTATTGATCGCCCCAATACTTATTCATTATCTCTACGTTACATCCCCAACAACGAATTGAAAACAACGCTTTATGCACAGTTTGATATTACAGATTGGCCAGGTTACGCAGCAGGATATTTTGATTCGGCTGATTCTTTAATTTCACTCTTCTCACCTGAGTATTCACCATCCTGGGCACTTCGTGCGGGTATCGAACATGTGTTCTTTACCGGCGTTCCGCTGCGTTTTGGTTTTACTTACGAAAAGAATCCCATGAATAACGACATGAACCGCTCAACGATCAACATGGGTTCAGGTTGGTCATCAAATAACTTAACTCTTGATATTGGTATTTTGATCTATCAAAATATGTATTATTACTCGGACCTCTTCCCTGTTGAAGATGAGGTGCGGGCAACATTGGATAAAGTAAAAGAAAACGGACTGAGATTGAATGTTTCGCTTTCTTATGCGTTTTAAAGACGTGAGCCATCTGCCGGCCGAAGGCCTACTGCGCCCGGCGCAGGCTGGTGAGGCGTAAATTAAAATGTTTACTATGTAAATGATAAATAATATTATGAAAAAAAAGAAAATATTTATCAGCAGTGTTCAAGACGAGTTTTCGAAAGAAAGGGAAGCTCTTTGGGAATATATTATTTCTGATTCTTTATTGGGTTTATTTTTTGATCCTTTTGCATTTGAGCAGTTACCCGCTATTGATCGTAGTGCAAAAGAAGTCTATCTTAAAGAAGTTGAACAATGTGATATTTATCTGGGAATTCTAGGTAAAAATTACGGCTATGAAGATAAACAAGGTATCTCCCCCACTGAAAGAGAATTTGATCACGCAACAAAATTGCATAAAACCAGATTCGTTTACCTTTCCTCTCATCAGTGGGATGAACGGCATCCGAAAGAACAAGAATTAATTCGTAAGGCTCAAAATGCTGTTGTAAGAAAACAATTTAACACTTTGGCGGAATTAAAATCCTCTGTGTATGCTTCATTGATAAAATTTATGCTGGAACAGAATATTATTCAAAAAGCACCCTTTGATGCCAGATTTAATATAAGAGCCAAAACAAATGATATTGACACGGATAAATTAAAATGGTTTATCCGGCTTGCCAAATCCAAACGAGGGTTCCCCTTAAGTGAAGAAGCGGATATTTCAACGATATTAACCCA
>CAYPTO010000208.1:0-3171 GCA_964413625.1 uncultured bacterium | reverse complement strand
TTTGTTTTGCTTAATTTTATGCTTTTTTTGCCTTTGAGGCAATATACAATGACATCATTTTTTCTTTAGCTGACCGGTATCAGCCCTAAGCCTTATCCTGTATATCCGGTTATCCTGTCTAAATTATTCCTCTTATTCCGTCAATGTGATATTTCCCGCAAATATTGTTTTCATCTCTGAAATCAAATCCTTATATTTGCTAAAAATCAACAGCATGGAATCACAACCAACCAACAGGGGAGACCTTAGGCGATGAAACAGTATCAAGATTTATCATTGAAGGGTAAATTTATGGGGCGGTCCGTTTCCGTCATCAATGACCTTTCCGCAGACGAGCAATGGTACCTTTACACCAAGACCCACACATTAAAAAATGCTGTTGCACAAAAGGACGATCTTTTTTCCTTTAAGATTAACGATAGCAATGTGGGAGCATATCTTGTTTTTGTGGAACCCAGTACGCGTACAAAAGAATCCTTCCTGAACGCGGTAAAATTCCATAACATCAAAACCAACATTTTTGATGCAACGACCTCTTCCTTCAGCAAAAAGGAAAGCTACTCTGATACATTTCGCATGCTGACGACCTACAGTCCCTATTCGCTTTTTATCATCCGGACCAAGCTCGAAGGTGTGACACGCTGGCTGGATTATGATCTTGGACAGTTCGCTGAGCGTATGGGAATTCAAAAGCCTTCATTCATCAATGCTGGGGACGGCAAACATGAACATCCCACCCAAGAAATACTTGATGAATATACTTTCCTAGAGCAAAATAATTTTAATCGAGACCATATTCATATCGCACTGGTCGGCGATCTTTTCCACGGAAGAACCGTTCACTCTAAAGCTAATGGTTTGAATATTTTCAAACAGGTCGATGTTGACCTTATTGCCCCAAATGAACTGGCCATGCCACCACACTATAAAAAGAAAATGGAAGCCAACGGGTATCGTATCCGTGAATTTGCTTCAATCGAAGAATATCTGGCTCAAAAGAAAGTCGCCAATATCTGGTACTTTACTCGTCTTCAGTTGGAACGAATGGGTGAAGATATTTTGCAGCATGCCGAACGTTTAACCAAATCGGTCACTTTTCGTCGCGAGTGGATCGAGCAGATGAAAGAAGGCACTAAATTCTATCATCCATTGCCCCGCAATCGCGAATATCCTACGATCCCGTTCTTTCTTGATAAAACACCGCTTAACGGTTGGGATGTTCAAGCCATGAATGGCTATTATACCCGTGCAGTTTTGGTGGGAATGCTTGGTGGGAGTCTTGGTGCGGATTTTGAGGGTGAATCACTTGCTGTTGAAATGCCTCACAAAAATTATATTGAGGAAGTTTCTACATTTAAATCGGTTCCAAAGGAATTCAAGATCGGGACCAAGCCGGTTGAGAATGGCATTGTGATCGATCATATCGGTAAAGGCGAGGATATTTCCACGATATGGGAACACATTTACAAAGCGCGCAAGATTTTGGACTTGAATGTTGTGTCTTCACACGGTGTATATAAATCGCATAAGGATGGAAAATACAAGGGAGTCCTTTCGCTACCGGGTCTTGATAAATTTGATTGGGTTAAGATGAAAAAACTTTCAGCGATAGCGCCCGAAACGACCTTGAACATCATTAAAAACAGTCTGGTCCAAAAGAAATTCAAGATACATTTCCCGCCAAAGATCTATGATTTCGATGAGATCTCTTGCAAGAATCCGGATTGTATCTCGCATCCCTCACATTCCGAGAACGCGACGCCCTTTTTCTTTAAGACAGAGTCAAATACTTTTATTTGCAAATACTGTGACAAAGATCATAATTATAAAGACGTTTGGGATATTTAACTTTACAAAGGAGACGGATGAAGACCATCGCACGACAGATTGCCAAAGCAGCAATTGAGATAAAGGCCGTAAAATTACAACCCGATAATCCCTTTACTTGGGCTTCCGGTTATAAGATGCCGATTTACAACGATAATCGCTTATTTTTATTTTACCCTCAATATCGTCGCTTGATCTGTGAGGGATTTACCAAACTGATAAAAGAAAAAAATATTTCCTGTGATATGATAGCGGGAACACCGACAGCCGGTATCCCACACGGTGTTGTTTTAGCTGACATTATACAAAAACCTTTCATTTATCCTCGTAAATGGCAAAAAGGCCACGGAATGAAGAATATGATAGAAGGTGTTCCACATCTGGATATGCTGAAAGGGAAACATGTAGTTATGGTAGAAGATCTGATCTCCACCGGAGGCAGTTCTGTAGAATCACTTGAAGTCATCAGGTCCGCCGGTGCAAAAGTTGATACATGTCTGTCAATATTCTCCTATGGATTTCAAAAAGCAAGTGATACTTTTAAGTCGGTTAATGCAAGATATTTTTCACTGATCTCATTGGATACACTGATCGCAGTCGTCGAAGAAGAAAAGTACTTCAATGCAGAACAAATTGAACTTCTACGCGAATGGCAAGCGTCGCCTTTTACATGGGGTGAGCGCTTTAAATAAAGGAAGAGGCTATGAGTTATCTGAATTTTCTACGTGAAACGGCTGAACGGGCCGGAAATGTTGTTTGTATGGGACTTGATCCGGTTCTGGATTATCTTCCGGCACGCCTTGGTTACAAAATTGACGAGATTATTCCTAATTTCTTTGAGAAACTTTTTGACGAAATGAGCAACCGTTATTTGAAACCGGCGGCATTTAAACCAAACCAGGGCTACTATATTAAACATGATGTTCCCCTGCAAGGTGATTTTAGCGGATCACTTGCATTATCAAAGACCATTAAATTATGCCGGGAATACTTTCCTCATACTCCGGTGATCATGGATTATAAACGTGGTGATATTGCAACATCATCAAACAATTATGCCAAAGAAGGTTTTGAACGTTGGGTAGCAGATGCTGTGACCATTTCGCCATATATGGGATCTGATTCCGTTATTCCATTTTTGGAATACAGCACAAAAGGACAAGGGACCTATATTCTTAACCGAACATCCAATACGGGTGGTAAGGATTTTCAAAATCTAAAATTTGATGATGGCAGAACATTATATCAAGCCGTAGGGGATAAGATCATTGAGTGGTCAAAAAAATATCCCGGAACCGGAGCTGTGGTCGGTGCTACTTCGATCAAAGAATTAAGAGACCTTGC
>CAYPTO010000207.1:0-3175 GCA_964413625.1 uncultured bacterium | reverse complement strand
GATTTTAAATAGACATTCCCCAAACCATTTAAAGCAAATACATATGTGGAATCACCTTTCAATGCTATCTCGAATTTAGCGATGGCTCCACTTAGATCTCCATTCTTGGATAACAAATTCGCTTCCCGTACATAAAGAATTACATTTTCGTAATACTCAGTAGGCACATAGCTACTTTGTGTAGATGCACTTTCTTTTTGCAATATATCATGAGAACCATATTCTATGGTCATATTGCCCATGGGATCTTCTTCGGAAAAAGCAATTGAGAATAGCGCAATGAGTAATAAAAATTTAAAGTATTTCATAAAGTTCACCTTTCATGGTGAAATCTTTCTCACTTATATCAAAGCGACTTGAAATGGATTTGCTCAACTTTTCTGCGGCTTTATGATCATCGGTATGTAAAGTGATCAATGCTTCACCCTTTTCAACCTTATCGCCAAGATGTTTGTGAACGACCAATCCCGCTTTGGGATCTATTGTATCATTTAGAGATTTTCTGCCCGCTCCCAGCAAAATCGAGTCTAAGCCCAATTGATATGTGTCTATACCCGATATCGTGCCTTTGCGGTCGGATTTGACCTCAATTACGTGCTTCGAGGCAGGATAAAGCTCCGGATTTTCCAAGTATTTGATATCCGCGCCCTGTTCTTTAGATATTTTAAGAAAAGCATCATATGCAGCACCATTATCAAGCAGTTCTTCCAATTCTTTACGGATCTCGCTTTCCGAACGTTTCAGGTCTGCCATGGAAAGCATTTGGCCGGTAAGGACCAGAGACAACTCTCTTACATCGGCAGGGCCCTTGCCTTTAAGGACGTCCAAAGATTCTTCAACTTCGAGCCAGTTACCTATTTTATCGCCCAGCGGTTGGTTCATATCGCTGATCACGGGACGTACCGATAATCCGTATGCTTCACCAAAATATTTCAGTTGCTCAGCCAGAAGTCGTGTTTCTTCATATTTGCTGATAAAAGCACCGTTGCCTGTTTTTACATCAAGGACCAATCCATTGATGCCTTCTGCTATCTTTTTGCTGAGAATGGAACCGCATATCAAGGGGATTGACCTTACGGTTGCAGTAACATCTCTTAAGGCGTAAAGCATTTTATCTGCGGGGCAAAGATCTGCAGTTTGTCCGATCAAAGCACATCCGATACGATCAGTCTGTTTTTGAAAATCTTCCAAAGACATTTGAGTCGAAAATCCGGGGATACTTTCCAATTTATCCAAGGTTCCGCCGGAATGCCCTAGGCCGCGACCGGATATCATGGGTACTTTAAGTCTTCCGCTAGCCATGGCAAGCGGAGCCAGGATGAGTGAGATCTTGTCCCCTACACCACCCGTACTGTGTTTATCGGCATAATAGGTTTTGTGATCATTAAATGTAACCCGTTTGCCGCTATTGAGGATAACATCAATATAGGCATTGATCTCTTCCGCTTCCATGCCTTTAAAATAAACAGCCATTAAAAAAGCCGCCATTTGATATTCCGGGATCTCTTTTTTAACATAACCATCTACCAAAAAACGGATCTCATCTTTATCCAAGGCTCGACCATTTTGTTTTTTTTCAATCAGTGTATAAGGCAGCATACTCATCCTTTTACTTTTTTTTAAATTTTTCTATGAATTTTACAAACCATCTTGGGAGTCTAATGGTAATATGCTCACGAATGGCATAATGTACCAGGATCATTCCCAGGATACCAAATATAATATTTCCTCCCCACATCGCCAGCCATGGAGCCATTAATAAACGATCTGCAAGTCGCTCACCCGTCATCAGGATACCCCAGTATATGAGGAAAAACGCCAGGCTTATACCACCCGAAGTTCCCAAACCACCACGACGAACGATCATACCTAAAGGAGCACCTATCAGTACAAAAATAATCGCTGATATCGGCATAGCGACCTTCTTGTGCATTTCAACCAGATACTTGCTTTCCGCCTTTCTGTACCTTCGCTCCATATCGCGGAAGGAACGAACGCGCATTTTTGTATTTTCAAGTCCGCGCAAGCGTTCTCGCAGGTCCTTTTTCTCTTCTTTGCTTAAACTCTCTATGGCTGAAGAATCTTTAACATCCTTGATAGCAAAATCAACGATGCGCAAACCCTCTTGAGGCAATACGCCTGATGTATCAAATCCTGCTCCTGCAAGGTTCTTGAGAATATTATTGTTGGATTTAATCTGAAGATTTTTATACTCTTTGATCTTTTTGCTCATATCCTTGATAGACATTTCTCTATCGCTGCGAAATTTGGAATCTCTTCTCCGTAATTCCAGATTTTGCACCGCAACAACCAAGCGATATTTATCAAAGCTGGAGCGGCGGTATTCATGAGATCGGTTTTGTAAAAATTCGTGATACTCCCCTTCTTCGAGATTCAGAATCACTTTATCGCCCAGTATTTCCAGCTTTCCGCTTTTTGCCCAAATGGTTTCCTGGACATTATTGGCATCATGATATACCAGAATATCATAAAGTTTATCATCATGTTTTTCGCGTATCAGTATGCGGTAATCCGGAATGTCATCAAGAAAGTATCCTGCGTCAAAATTGATATCGGGATGTTTGTAAGCAATATCCTGACGTAATAATTTATACTTATGATTTGCATCGGGCAATATGCTGTCATTATAAAAAAGCATGGCTGCCGCAATAATGGTGGCAAAAAGTATTGATGAAACCAAAATCCTTCCAAAATTAATTCCCGAGGCACGCCAGGCGGTGATCTCGTTATCCTCTGCAAAGCGACCGAAAGCCATCAGGACCGCAATAAAGACCGCCACCGGAACCACCTCGGCAAATATAGGTGCCAGACTTAGAATCATGAACTCCGAAATGACCATAAAGCCGAGGTTCTTCCCCACCAGCTTATCTATCTGTGAGATCAGGTATTGGACTAAAAATATAAAAGAAAAAACAAAAAGTGCCCCAAGGAAGGGGAACACATGTTCCTTGAATACATAGCTGTGTATTTTCTTGATACCAAACATGAATTAAAATACACAAATTGGACTATACTTAAAACAATAAAATCGCGAAGCGTGAAACGTGAGACATCGATTTTATACGCCTAATAATTAACCCGTTGTGTGAAATAGAATAGAAAAAAGAGGTGTGCATGTCGCTACAATTTATTAAATTGTAAGTATAATAAAAAC
>CAYPTO010000206.1:0-3197 GCA_964413625.1 uncultured bacterium | reverse complement strand
TGAGATGATCTTTGAATGGTTTCCAACAAAAAAACCATTGTGATGTATGTATTCCGCATTCATCAGTTTCCCATATATCTCATAATCCATAAAATTTATAACGGAATTTTTTACAAAATTACCTGCCACGATCGGTCTGACTTCTATACCCTTTTCAATCAGTTTTTTCACAATGAGGTTCCGCTTGTTTTCAAATCGGTCCTTCAATATAATGGCAAAGCCGAACCACGAACTCTCCCCCACTTCTTCCTGAATATCAATATCCGGATGGCTTGATAACAAATCTCTGAATATGCCTGCGTTCTTCCTGCGAATTGCTATGATATGATCGATCTTTTTGATCTGTTCAATACCGATAGCAGCTTCAATTTCCAAGGGCCGGAAATTAAAACCCGGTAAAATAAAGTTGAATGATTCATAAAAAGTATCATCCGATCTGCTGTACAATTGACTGTTCTTTGGCAGATCACGCGTCCATCCGTGCGCCCTTAGAGAAAGCATGTAATGATAGAGTTCTTCATTATCCGTTACTGCGACTCCGCCTTCCATTGTGCAAATATGATGAGAATAAAAGGTCGAGAATGTTCCGATAAGTCCGTATGTACCGCAAAACTTATCATTAAATTTAGCTCCCAAGGCTTCACAGTTATCTTCAATCAGAATAAGATCATTTTTATTGCATATATCAGATAATTTTGTGTAGTCATTCGCATTACCAAGCAAATTGACGGCCAATATTGCTTTTGTTTTTGGGTTAATGGCTTTTTCGATCAGATCAATATCAATATTCAGAGTGTTTCTACTAATATCCACGAATTTTAATTTTAATCCGTACTGATGTAAAGGATAATATGTTGTGCTCCAGGAAACAGCAGGTACAATTACTTCATCTCCTCGCTGTAATTTTCCTGAATATATTAGAGCAGCGATACCCAAGAGATTCGCCGAGGAACCCGAATTGACCATTACAGCATATTTTGAACCAAAATAGCGGGCAAATTCTTGTTCGAAAACTTTTGTTCTTTCGCCCATGGTATATCGTCCGGACCTGACAACCCGTCTGATCGCCCGTAGTTCATCTTTATTCCATGTATTGTCACTAAGCGAATATTTCATTTCTCTGTCACTCCGATATTGCCGGCATACCACAAATAGGTTTTTTTTAATCCCTCAAGCAATGTGGTTCTACTTTTCCAACCCATAGCATTGATCTTTGATGAATCCATTAATTTCTTGGGCATACCATCCGGTTTGTTCGCATCCCAGATGAATTTTCCTCTATAGCCAATAATATCTTTAATCATTTCCGCCAGTTCTAAAATACTAACATCTGAACCTGTACCGATATTGATGTAGGGGCTTTCAATGGGATGTTCCATTAGAAAGATCAGACCGTCTGTCAGATCCTCGGTAAACATAAATTCCCTTCTTGCAGAACCGGTTCCCCACATAAGGACCTCATTCATGTTATGTTTATGAGCATTATGGATCTTTTTGATCAAGGCTGAGATAACATGCGAATGATCATCAGAGAAATTGTCCCCGGGACCATACAGGTTTGGCGGTATAGCGGCAAGAAAATTGCATTCGTATTGTTTATTATAATACTGGCACATCTTTAAGCCCGCGATCTTCCCGATAGCATATCCTTCATTTGTCGGTTCAAGAGATCCAGTTAGAAGGTAGTCTTCTTTCATAGGTTGTTCGGATTCCCGCGGATAGATACAGGAACTGCCAAGAAATAGCAATTTTTTGACTTTGGATATCCTTGATGCTTCCATCACATTTGCCGCGATCATCAGATTGTCATACAGATATTCCGCGGGAAATTGGATATTGGCATGAATACCCCCAACTTTGCCGGCAATTAGAAAAACATATTCCGGTCTTTCTGATTTTATATATTCCTGTACTTTTCCCTGATCTCTGAGGTCCAATTCATAAAATGATTTAGTAATAATATTTTCAAATCCGGATCTTTTTAATGCATCCAGAAGCGCAGAACCTACCATTCCCTCATGACCGGCCAAATATATTTTTGCATTCTTTAACATCTTAAACCTTCTGTCACTTCTTGAAGATCTGAATCAACCATAAGTTTTACAAGTTCGTTGAATGTTACTTTCGGTTCCCATCCCAGCCGGGCTTTAGCCTTTGAATAATCGCCGATCAATAGGTCAACTTCTGTCGGTCGATAATATTTCGGGTCAATTTCCACTAAGCACTTATTTGTAGATTTATCATATCCTTTTTCATTTTCATCTTTGCCTTTCCACTCAATATCAATTCCAACATGACGGAAAGCAAGATCAATAAATTCTCTTACGGTATGAGTCTCATTTGTAGCAATCACATAATCTTCCGGTTTATCCTGCTGCATCATCAGCCACATAGCCTCAACGAATTCAGGAGCATAGCCCCAATCTCTCTTGGCATTTATATTCCCCAGATATAACCTATCCTGTAATCCCTTTTTAATTTTTGCAATTGCCATAGTTATTTTACGTGTGACGAAAGTTTCACCTCTTCTTGGAGACTCGTGATTGAAAAGGATTCCATTGCAAGCATATAGATCATATGCCTCACGGTAATTCTTCACTATCCAGTAAGAATACAGTTTTGCAACACCGTAGGGACTCCTGGGATAAAAAGGAGTTTTTTCTGTTTGCGGGATTTCCCGTACTTTCCCGAATAATTCGCTCGTTGATGCCTGATAGAATTTTGTTGAGATCCCGGTTTCCTTGATCGCATCCAGAAATCGCAATACGCCGATCCCGTCAACTTCGGCAGTATATTCCGGAACTTCGAATGATACTTTAACATGTGATTGCGCCGCAAGATTATAGATTTCATCAGGATGTACTCTCTCCAGTATTCTGTTCAGATTGCTTGAATCGGTAAGATCACCGTAATGAAGCTTGATCCTCGGCTTTTGCGACATATCCTTAACATATTCATCAAGATACAGGTGTTCTATACGTTTTGTATTAAACGAAGAAGATCTGCGAATAATACCGTGGACCTCATATCCCTTTTCCAGCAGCAGTTCTGCCAGATAGGATCCATCCTGTCCCGTTATTCCTGTTATTAATGCTTTCTTCATTTTGTAAACCTCTGTCTTTTATGCATTATTTGATATGATGAGAATACGAAATTATTATTTCCTTTTTGAACGTTTCAATATATTATTCTTCAGA
>CAYPTO010000205.1:0-3208 GCA_964413625.1 uncultured bacterium | reverse complement strand
CTGAATATCCCGTAATCCTGTCTAAGGGCATCCTGAATATCCTGTAATCCTGTCCAAGAGCATCCTGAATATCCTGTAATCCTGTCCAAGAGCATCCTGAATATCCCGTAATCCTGTCCAAGAACGTCTTGAATATCCCGTAATCCTGTCTAAGTACATCCTGACAAAAAGTATGCCAAAATGACAAATTATACTTGAATATTGCATTTATTTTCTCTATGTTTACTTCATGAGAAACATAGAACAAACATACGGGATCATTGGACAATCTGAAGAGATCAAGCAGGTTATCCGCGTGATCGAGCAAGTAGCACCATCTGATATCAGTATTCTGATCTACGGTGAAAGCGGTGTCGGTAAAGAGTTGGTTGCCAAGGCCTTGCATGACCTGTCTTTTCGCAAGCACGGTAAATATGTGATCGTTAACTGTGGCGCAATTCCGGCCGGTACTATAGAATCGGAATTATTTGGTCATAAAAAAGGATCGTTCACCGGATCTGTCGAGGACCGCAAAGGTTTTTTTGAAACGGCGGATAAGGGAACCATTCTCTTGGATGAGATCGGTGAATTACCACTTGAAACGCAGGTAAAACTTTTACGTACACTGGAACAAGGTGAGATCACCCGTGTAGGTGAAAGCACACCTAGAAAGGTCGATGTCCGTGTAATTGGAGCGACCAATCGCGATCTGACCGCTGAAGTATCCAATGGTAAATTTCGCCAGGACCTTTATTTTCGTTTAAAAACCATTATGATCCGGATCCCGCCGCTACGCGAAAGAAAAGATGATATTCCTATGCTGGCGGAATATTTTATGATGAGGTATGCTGATAAGAACAAACTTGCATATAAACCCATTACACCTCAGGCTATGAGCTTGATATCCGAAGCGACCTGGGAAGGGAATGTCCGTGAATTAAAGAATTTTATCCAATCTGTCTTTGTGCTTGAAAACAGCAAAATGATCCAAGCCGGGACAGTTAGCGCTCATCTTGGCAGTTCATCTGAACAAATGATGTATGATACCCGTTTCCCGATAAAAGTAAATAAAGCAACGGATCAGGTCGAACGTGAATTGATTTTACGTCAATTATTTTTCATCAGACAAGATGTGGAAGAGATCAAAGAAAAACTTTCCATTATAGATATGAGTGATGAAATGACGATGAGCCGTATGAAAGATATTACTCAGTATATTAAAAATAACGATCTCAATGAGGTTCATATTGATATGCCTCAAGATGACCGCACCTTGCAAGAAGTAGAAAAAGATATGATTTTGCAGACATTGAAAAAATATTATGGATCAAAACGTAAGACCGCTCAGGCGTTGGGTATGAGTGAAAGGACATTATACAGAAAAATAAAAGAATACGATTTGAATGATTGAATTATAACAGTTTATTTTAAAATACTAAAATGTCATTCCTTTGCTTTCTACGCAGAAATGACAGACAATAATTGAAAAAGGAAAAACATGATCATCACTTACACCGGAAACGGTAAAGGAAAAACCTCAGCTGCTTTGGGTACGGTATTACGTGCCGCGGGTTATCATCTTAATTCGTGTATCATTCAATTTATTAAAGATGGTTCGCAGTATGGGGAACATCATGCCATTAATCACCATTTAAACAACTTTGTAGAAGTTTATCAGGGCGGAATTGGTTTCTATAAACTTCCGGGTGATGAACACAGTGAGGCGGATCATAAAAAAGCCGCAAGTGAGGCGGTAAAATTCACTTACAAGCAGATCGAAAGCAAGAAATATGATATTATCGTACTGGATGAGATATTGACCGCTCAAATGGTTGATCTTGTTACCGAAGAAGAAGTTTTGAAAATCATGGGAAGCATTCCTGATGGCATACACCTTATTGTTACAGGCCGGGGAGCTAGTGATGCTATTATCGAAAAATCGGATCTCGTAACTGAAATGAAAGAGATCAAGCATCCGTTCCAAAAGAATGAACCCGCAGTAGAAGGGATTGATTTTTAATGATTAAATTTGAAAAAGGCGTTTCACCCTTTGTACCTACAGAAAGTGATCCCGGTATTTTGGAAGAGATTGCTGTTTTAAAAGAAGAATTGAAAGATGATCTGGTTATTTTGGGTCACCATTATCAGCGAGATGATGTAATTCGCTTTGCCGATGTGACCGGAGATTCGCTTATATTAAGTCAAAAAGCCGCGAACATGAAGAAAAAGCATATCGTTTTTTGCGGGGTCTATTTTATGGCTGAATGTGCGGATTTACTCAGCGCCGATGATCAAAAGGTCTATTTACCCGATATGCGTGCCGGTTGTGCCATGGCGGATATGGCAAATATCAAAGAAGTTGAAATGATCTGGGATCATTTAACGAAGGGGACAAAGGAAAAGATCATTCCGATAACCTATATCAATTCATCAGCGGATATAAAATATTTCGTCGGGAAGAACGATGGAATTATATGTACCAGTTCAAATGCAGCTCGTATCTTTGATTGGGCCATGGAAAGAGGTAAAAAAATCCTTTTTCTGCCTGATCAGTATCTCGGTATCAATACTGCGATCAGCAAAAGCATTTCAGAGGATGCCATTTTTACTCTTGATCGTTTACCTGACGAAAAAGCCATTGAAAAATCACAGGTCTTTCTCTGGAACGGCTATTGCAGCGTTCATAAATGCTTTACATTGGACGATGTTACAAAGCGCAGAAACGAGTACCCCGGGATCAATATCGTCGTTCACGGCGAATGTACGGCGGATGTCGTAAAGGCCTCGGATGCTTTTGGTTCTACATCAACTATCATCAAGATGATCACCGATTCAGAAAATGGAAGTGTTTGGGCTGTTGGAACAGAGCAGCATCTTGTTCAGCGTTTAGCCAAAAGATTCCCCGATAAAACCATCATGCCTTTATCTGAATTCGGTTTCCAGTGCGTAACGATGAGCATGATCACACCCGAAAAATTACTCGCAACTCTCAAGGAAATAAAACATGGCGAAACAAAGCACGAAGTATGTGTTTCCCCCGAAATCAAACACTATGCAAAAACCGCTTTAATGCGTATGTTGGACTTATGATAAAACGAGGAATCATCTACATTTTAGTTCTTACTTTGCTTCTTGCAGGATGTGCTACAAAATCATATGTTTTGCTTGAAGATGAACGGTTTTATAAACAATCTGAATCAGCTGATAGCGTCATTGTAGAACAATTGAA
>CAYPTO010000204.1:0-3208 GCA_964413625.1 uncultured bacterium | reverse complement strand
GATAAATAACACCATAATGGATGTAAATTATGATTCTAGACAATCAAAATAAAAATCTAAAAGTTCATGAATGGATAACACAGTATACCGAAGAAGGCGAATTATTAATGGTAAACAAATGGATAGGTAATGCCGGAAGCCGTAGAAATGACAATTTGACTAAAGATAATCTTTTAGATGGATTTGAAATATTAGAATTCGTATTGAACAATCTATTTGCTAAAGACAAAGAAAGAATTACCAAAAAAGCAGTCAGAATAAACAGAAGAAAAAAACCATAGTAAAACTATATATCTATTTTTGAGCAGAATAAATTCAATGAATAATACACAAGCAAAAGTATTCACCGACAAGATCTTTCATTCCATTCAAAAATCAAAATCAATTGATGACTTGATTGAGATCGAATCAAGTTTTGACTCAAAATTCAGAATAGATTCCGAGAATTATTCCAAGATAAATTTTAATATAAGCCCAGAGGATATTGATCTATTGATCAAAGCAGATATTCTTAATGATGACTATGGGGGTGGGATTTATTATTGCTCATGATCAAATGTACGGGAGGGAGAGCCTGCCCTCCATAGCTTCAGCGAAGGAAGAAGCCTCCCTACGCTCATTGAGCGGGTCCAGCCCCGCCCCTACATTTACGCCAATATTTTATCCATAAACCATAATTCATAATTCATAATTTATAATCCATATATGATAAAGACGCAACATTGCTGCGTCTCTACACAATATTTAATATTTTGATCTTTAGAGCTTTAGCTCTTCACCCGTATCCGAAACAACCGTTCCTTTAATATTAAATGCTTTCAACGGTAAACGATATATCTTTTTGGCTTCTACATTATGTGGTGTTGCGCCGAATATGATCGCATTATCAGAAGTTAATGCCTCTGCCATAGGAATATCAAAACTGAGAAGTCCTCTGGTATTCAAATAATCGGAATTAACCCAAACTTTAGCATTGGGCATGGTATCGATCAATTTCCAGACTGCATTTTTCGTCTCGGATGAGCTTGCTTCACGATTATAAATAAATACGGTCTTAGCGTCCTTATTCTCAATTTTCATTTGCTCGATCTTAGCATAAGATTCATCGGCAAAACGATTAAAACGATCTTCCGGATTATTCACAATGATCAAGCGTGCACCCTTTAACTGTACTAACCTTATTTTTGCCTTCAGCATTTGATTCAATGCGCCTACTATAACAAGTACTTTAGCATTATTCAGATCATCCATTCCGGCAATTTCATTGCGTTTATCACTTGGATCCGAAACTACTTCGGTACACATGGCTTTCAATTTATTCGAATTTGCATATTCAAGCGCTTCTGTAATCATTTCATTACTCATCTTTGGTGAAATAAGCATGCAGGTATCGTCGGGAACTTTTAGTTCACTCAAATTTTCAGCTGTATATTGCAGGTCCTCATTCTGCCATTCAAAGCGGCCTTTATAACAAATGTCCTTACCGTTATAATCATTGTTTTCTTGTGGGTCAACGCGGAGAACGGTTTCCCCCTCTTCATGAATACTCACATAACATGCCACACCACATTCGGTACAGCGTGTATCGCGGGAAGTAAAATAGCTGGGATTAACTTTATAATTCTTTGTTTTAGGCAATAATGCACCTGTCGGACAAACCTCAATACATTTCCCGCAAGTTGTACAAGCCGTATCTTCAAGCTTTTCACCAAATTCAGGTCCAACAACAGAAGCAAAGCCACGATAAATATACCCTAAAACAGCGGGTCCCTGAACTTCGGCACATATTCTGATGCATCGTCCGCAATTGATACACTTATTGGCATCCCTTAATATAAAGGGGTGCGTATCATCAATGGGATGCTTGGTCAATTCACCTGAATAATGCTTTTGATCAGCTTCATATTCCGTAGAATATTTGCGCAGTGAACAACTGGTATTGACCATACAACCGCATTCGAGACAGCGATCGGCTTCCTTGCTTGCATCAACTTGATCGAAAGTAAGTTCGACTTCCTTATAGTTCAATTTTCGTTCTTCAAGTGACAGTTCGCGCGCTTTAAGACGATCTTTTCGTGGAATTTCTGAAAATTCTTCTATATCCATATCTTCGATCTTATCTGATTTCCGCGAATTGAAAAGCGGTTTAACAGCCATCATTTCGCCCTTGAGATATCGATCGATGGAAATAGCAGCGATCTTTCCGTCTGCTACCGCTTCAATAGCCGTTGCAGGGCCTATACGAAAATCTCCACCTGCAAAAATATTATCATTCCAGTGCATAGTCACATCATCGGCTTCAGCAGTGCTCCATTTCGTAAGCTTTAGTTTATGTTCTACCTTATTGCGTTCATCCGAATACCATGAAACATCAATTTTTTGTGATATTGCGGCAATAATGGTGTCAAATTGTTCCGTATAGGTTTCGCCTGTCGGTTCAGGACGTCGCCGTCCGCTATCATCGGGCTCTCCAAGTCTCATTTTTTCAATAATAACCGTATCGAGTTTTCCGTCCTTATCTATCATTTCAATAGGATTTACAAGGAATTGTAGTTTCACTCCTTCATTCTTAGCAGAATCTACTTCATAATCTTCAGCAGGCATCTCTTTTCGAGTTCTTCTATAGAGTAAAGTAACGTCCGCTCCGCTTCTCAAAGCAGTTCTTGCACAGTCGATGGCAACATCTCCGGCCCCCACGATGGCGACTTTTTTCCCTATCTTTGGTGCTTGTCCCAAAGCAACAGCTCTAAGATAATCAACACCTAACAAACAGCCTTCTATATCGGCATTTTTAGCCCGCATTGGAGAGGCAAGCTGAGCCCCGATACCAATAAATACAGCATCATAGTCTTTAGAAAGATCAGCCAGAAAAATATCTTTGCCCATGGTCATATTGTAATGTATCTGCATACCGTTCTTACACATGATCTCTATTTCACGGTCAAGGATCGCTTTGGGCAAACGATACTCCGGGATACCATAGCGAAGCCAGCCTCCGGCCTGTGGCAATGATTCATAAATATCTACGTCGTACCCATCAGTGCTTAAATAATATCCACAGGTCAATCCGGCAGGTCCGGCACCGATAATCGCTACTTTTTTATCTTTACCCGGTTTTTTATCGTGTACATAGAACCAGTCTCCATTTAATTCAAAATCGCCCGCAGAACGTTTCAATTGCCGAATAGCAATTGGTTCATCCACCAGG
>CAYPTO010000203.1:0-3224 GCA_964413625.1 uncultured bacterium | reverse complement strand
TGTGAACAGCAGGAATATTTGTTGCACTGTCCATAAATTCAAAATTTATTTTTGCCTTTTTACCTTTGTTCTTAGACTTTCTTTTTGCCATGTTATAAGAAAGATTTGTCTTTTAACTAATGCTTAGTAAATTAACATACTTTCAATAAACTAATAAGGAGGTCAACATGGCAAAAAAACTCTGGGGCGGACGTTTTACAAAACCCATCGATCCGGATTTCGAAGCTTTTTCAAGATCGATCCATTATGATACCGTTCTTGCCGAATATGATGTTTTACATTCTATTCTGCATGTTCGTGCTTTGCAACGCGCAAATTTATTGGATAATTCCGAGTCATCAAGCCTACTTGAAGCCCTTCATGCTCTCATGCTTGAAATTAAAGATGGTAAATTTTCACCGAATCCGGATGAAGAAGATATACATTCTGCCGTTCAAAACCTTCTTGAAAAACGGGTCGGAAAGCTGGCTTTAAAGCTTCATACATTACGTTCCCGTAATGATCAGATCGCCTTTGATGTCAAACTCTATGCATTTAGCTCAGCTTTAAAATTATGGGAAGCGCTTACTCGTTTGCTTTCATCATATTTCGAATTGGCCAAAAAATATAAAAATGCACCTTTTATTGGATATACTCATACTCAAAGAGCCCAGATCATTTTATTTTCAGATCATTGTAAAGCCTATATAACCATGTTCGATCGTGATCGTGAGCGAATTGAAGATTATCTTAAGCATGTTAAAGTTCGTATCGGTGCAGGTGCATTGACCGGGTCATCTATCCCCCATTCCGCTTACACGGAAGCAATCCGTATTCAGGACCCTGATGATACTCTGAAGATCCGTGTGGTTGAAAATTCTCTGGACCATGTAGCGGATCGTGATTTTGTCGTTGAATTGCTTTCCATTGCCTCAATAATGCAAATGCACCTCTCGCGTTTTTCGGAAGACATGATCCTTTATTCAACAGCTGAATATGATTACGTTGATCTTCCGGAACCTTTTTGTACAGGTTCCTCGCTTATGCCGCATAAAAAGAATTCAGATCTGATGGAATTGGTGCGTGGACAGACAGGGAATGTTTATGGGAACCTGCTTTCTCTTCTTGTTACCATGAAAGGACTTCCCCTTACCTATAATCGCGATATGCAATTGGATAAAGAGCCTCTTTTCAGAACAGTAGATCTATTGCTTGACGAAATGGATCTGGTAGCTCGCATGGTTCCCGATATTAGACTTAAAGAAGACGTTATAGCCAAAGCTTTGTCGGATGAACATCTCTATGGTGTTGAAATAGCTGAATTCCTTGTTCAACAGGGAACGGCGTTTAAAGATGCCCATGATATAGTTGGAAAATTGGTAAAGTATTCCGAAGAAAATTTAATAAAAATCAAAGAGATACCTGATACTATGCTTGCTAAATTTCACCCTGATCTCACTCAGGAAGCTCTGAAAACCATTATGACACCCGAATATGCGGTAAAACAAAAGAAATCGATTAAACGCTGATTTAAATACATCACACAAAGACACTAAGATAACAAAAGCTCTAAAATCTTAAAGCTTTTTTATTTTTGTACTGAACTCTGAGATGGTATGCGCTGGGAGAGTTTAAGGTTTATCGTTTAAGAGTTTAATGTTGAACACCGTCAGGATTCTTTATTAATATGGGTTACCACGGCATTTATGCCGTGGATCTTTTATCAAAATAATTGGGTTTCAACTCGTGGAGACGTATTGGGTTAAAACCCATCTTGAGGCTGGTATTAACCTCGATAAAGCACGAGGTAAGTCATTATTCAAAAAGGGGTCCTTGAGGATTCAAAAATAATATACACACTGCTTTCAATATTTTCCCAACCCCGGAAGGGATTGAAGAATTAAACGTTTAAACCATTAAACACTAAACTCCTAAACTCTAAAGCCAAAAATACTAATGAAAGGATACGGTATATGGATCTGCTAAGAAAAAATATCAAATCTCATTTAGTTGAGAGATATTCAAGCAAAGTCCTATTGATCCCGTCCTCGACCAAAGCATTGTAGGATTCTACCGAATGTCCCGCATTTTGAATATTACCACGATGATATCGTTGCCATGGCCAAGCTAAAACAAGTAAGGCAGAATAATAATCCTGTTGGACCAGATCATATGCGAACCATCCACCCCAAAAAGCCGCTATTCCAATAGCACCAATAGCACCTTTGGTATTTTTAGCATAGATCTGCCCCGCTCCCGGTAAAAATGCCGATAACCATTTTGCCGTTTCAATATTCTTTCTCTTTTTAGCGTCTCGTAAAAGGGAATCAATGTTTGTTTCAAACTCGGGAGTCCACATATCCTTTAGCTTAAGACTTTGTGCCAAGAATTCACGGGAATTTTCATAATTGCCTTTTAAAGCATTTAATATCCCCAACAACAAAGCGGTTCTGGACTTATGATCAATGTTTTTCGTATAGTAATAAACATTGATCAATCCGGACTCGGCACGATCCAGATCACCTTCAATGATATCCAGACGGTAAAGATCGAGTTTCCTATCGGTCAATAAAGGCTCTTTTGCATAAGAAATAGAATTTTCAAGAAAAATACGGGCAGTTACATAGTTAGAGACAGATAAATAGTGTTCAGCAAGCTTTGAATCTATCGTTAGAAGTTTGTCAATATCTTCATTTTGATCGGCGATCATGCGTTCATTATAAAGTTCTACCAGATCATTGCTTGCAAAGATAAAGCTAAACAAAAACAATAAAGATATAAACAGCCTCAACCTTAACCTTGATCTTGGTCTCAATCTTGGTCTCATTGCTCATACCTCTCTATGATCTTGAGTTTCTGCAAGGCATTATATTCTTTGACTGCTTTAACCGATCCATAAATATCGCTCAAATAAAACCAAGAGGCCACAGCTGTCCAAACCCATGCTTGAACGGAACGGGGTCCATTTTTGGAAAAATGATAATAAGCGTTATATGCCGGAGCTGCTACAACAGAAAAGGCCTGTAATCCATCTATCAAACGTCCGGCGTAAACCTTACCACTTCCAGGTAGGAGAGTGGACATGAAACCACCCAGTGCGGGTGAACGATATGTCAGTTCACAGCCTTCGAGAGAATATCGTCTGAGTTTCCCGCCAATTTCTTCTGAGAGCATCGTAGAAATAACAAGGGAAGAATCAAATTTACCTTCTTTAAAATAAGAACTTGCCAGCACCAATTGGCTCC
>CAYPTO010000202.1:0-3232 GCA_964413625.1 uncultured bacterium | reverse complement strand
CGTCAGATCCGTTTAAATCGCGATACGGACGGTTGCCTGGGATCTGTGTATTTTACTGCCAATAACTTTTTTCAGAATCCCAAAAACACGATCGATTCATTAAAATTGGACCTGTATGCCAATAGAGCTTTGTGGCCGGTCAATCAACACCAAAAAGGTAAAGCCCTTAAAGCTCCACTTGTGTTTTCCGAACGGATTGCAAAGGGAGTTGTTAAATTATTCTGGGAAGTTGATCCACAAGCATGGGGCTATGTTGTCTATCGCTCAATAACTCAACAAGATCTTGGAAAAGAAGGGACTACAATTCTTGATGTGGTGACAGATGATTCCGGGATATATATGGATAGGACCTCGAAGCAATGGTTCTACGCTGTAACGGCTTTGAATCCGTTTAAACTGGAAAGTCGTGTCGCTCAGGTGATCTACGACTTTGTTGCACTACGCAAACCCAAATATGCTTCAGAAGTAAAAAGCTATCTTGTTCCTTTTGTTTGGGAGGCGAAATTACAAGCAAAAAGCTATCATATTCAAGTTGCAACAGATAAAGAATTCAGCTTTGTTGTATATGAAGAACAGCTTCTTGACCGCAATCGACTAAATAAAAAATTACCACGCGGCTATACCTACTTCTGGCGAGTAAAAGCGGATAATACTGAAGATTGGTCTCCAATCTGGACATTCCGTCGCTAGTACAATTTCTGAAAGGAAAGAAATGAAGAAAATGTTTATGGCACTTTTAGCGCTAATTTTGACAATAAATATTCTTTTTGCTGAAGGATCATCACCTAAACGAGAATTTCGTGCGGTATGGCTATCGACAGTAAATAACATCGATTGGCCGAAATCCAAATATGATTCAGACAGTAAAAAACAGAGTGACCTTAAAAATTATTTGATTAAACTAAAAGACAGCGGTTGTAATGCTGTCTTGATGCAAGTTCGCTGTGCTTGTGATGCCATGTATAAATCTGACATTGAACCATGGTCTTACTGGTTTAGCGGAACACAGGGAAAGGGACCGAATATTGAATGGGATCCTTTGACATTTGCCGTAGAAGAGGCACACAAATTAGGTATGGAACTCCATGCCTGGGTAAATCCTTATCGTGCGGTTGTAAGTCCTTCTTCAATAAATAATAGTGGCTATATCGCTTCCTCGCATGTCACAAAACAACATCCCGATTGGATACTTAAATTTTCTTCGGTATATATTTTGGATCCGGGTTTACCCGAAGTCAGAGATTATATTTCTGATGTCTTGATGGATATTGTTAACCGTTATGATATTGATGGCTTGCATATGGATGATTATTTTTATCCCTACAGTGGGATAACAACAGAAGACACGGCAACTTTTTCGTATGATCCAAGAGGGTTTGAAAATATTCATGATTGGCGCCGTGACAATATCAATTTATTGGTTGAAGGGATCATGGATAGTATTAAAAATGTAAAACCCTGGGTTAAATGGGGAATCAGCCCATTTGGTATTTATAAACCGGGTGTACCTGAAGGCATCAGTGGTATGAATGCCTATAGCACTCTGTATTGCGATCCTATCGCCTGGTTGGCAAATCAGACTGTTGACTACATTACCCCTCAGTGCTACTGGGCTTTCGGTGGCGGACAAGATTACGGGAAGCTTATTCCATGGTGGGCGGAACAGGCATATTATTACGGACGTCATTTTTATCCCGGACAAGCCATGTATCGTGTTAAAGACAGTAACTGGGATCGGGATGAAATTCCCCGCCAGATACAATTGAATCGCGAAACAGAGCATTGTGACGGCTCTGTCTTTTTTACGGCACATAGCTTTTATGATAACGCCAAGAATTCTACAGATAGTTTGAGGCTCAGTTATTACAAATATCCCGCATTATGGCCGATCATGAACTGGAAGGACAGTATTCCTCCGGCAGCACCTCAGAATGCTCACTTGAACATTGCGAATGATGGAAGTAAAACACTTACTTGGGATGCGCCTGCATATATTGATCCGATTGATTCCGCTTATGCTTATGTCATTTACCGTGCTCCCTATCCTTTGGACGATCTTTCGGATATGTCAAATGCAAAAGATATTCAATTTCATCAAGATCATATCTTTAAAGACGATGCCGAAGGAATGTACTATTACGGGATTACCAGCCTCGATCGTTATAAACTGGAGAGCCCCATTGCCAAAACCGATCATCCGTTTGTGGAACTCCTGCAACCATTTTATGCAGATGCATCTTTACCAAAAGATCTTCAATTGAAATGGAGAAATAAAGAAGGAGCAACCCGGTTTACAATGGAAATAGCTTCCTCAACGGATTTTAGTACTCCCTTACAACAATATACAATGTCGGATACTGTAAGAGATGTGGATCTAAATTATCAAACATCTTATTATTGGCGGGTTAAGGCCGATAATACTGTTTATTGGTCGCCGACCTGGTTATTTTCAACACAGCTTCCGCCGCAGGTTCAGACATTGGCACCATTTGCCTATTTGGAAGGTGTCGATCTTGATCCTGTCTTGACGTGGAAAAGTTTTGAAGATGCAAGTTCTTATGAGTTACAGATAGCACGAGATGAAGCGATGAGCAATTTGCTCGTCAATGAATCATCCATTAGCGATACCAGCTGGCAACTAAATGATCTGGATTATACTTCTTCATATTATTGGCGCCTCCGTTCGAATAAATATGATAGATGGACTGACATTTTAAACTTCAAAACCCGTGGAGAATTTGTTGAAACATTATGGGCAAAAAGTTTTTTATCCGAAAGCTATCCAACTTTTCTTGATAGCAATTTAGAAGCAAGTGGCTTGGCTTTGGGTAACTATAATAACAAAGATATTCTCTTTGTTCTTCAAAGCTATCATGATAGCATAAAAGTAAATGCAATGAATGCCCAGACTGGCGAAGACGTCGCATTCAATTTAAATTTAAACGAAATAAGCGGTGGCCTTCATGCCCTTAGAGATATTGAAATAACGCCCGATGGTGTGATCTATGCTTCAAATTGCGTTGACATCGGTGGGTCATTTAAAGTTTATCAATGGCTTGATCCGGGTCAGCCGGCACAATGTATTTATCAAGCCGATGACGTGGCTTTCCGCTTAGGAGATCAATTGACGGTCAGTGGAAATTTCAATGACGGTTCAGTGACAATTTATGCCGTTGCTTCGTCAAACTATAAATTGATCAAGCTGAATTGGAATAATGTCAGTAATTCTTTT
>CAYPTO010000201.1:0-3239 GCA_964413625.1 uncultured bacterium | reverse complement strand
TATCAGTGAAAATATGCATAGCCGGATCACCAAGAATATTTATCGTATAGAAATTCCAACGAAGTGCATTTTGCTCCCATTGGCCCATCGCAGTTACCCAGGGAGCTGTAGCAATCTTTGAGACAGTAAGTGCCCAGCCAAACTGATAAAAGCCAAGACCATAAATGGCATTTTCAAATTCCCGGTGCAAATGGATTGAAGGTCCTTCTGTCTGACCTTCATTAAACCAGCCATAACGGGAATTAAAAATGCCTCCAACGGCGATAAATGGACCTGACATTAAACGGGATGCAATACATCTTGAATAATCAAAACCACCGCAATTACAACCGTGACTAAAAAATAGCGGCGTTGTATGATCTATACCATTCACAGTTGTAAAATCGGAATCATTAATCTGATTTGTGTAAAATTTCATCATATACGAAAAATTGGCATGACCATCATGGTGAACAAATGAGGTTCCTTTGGCAAGTTCCTGCTTTACTGTAGTAAAGCTCCAAACAGAATTTGTATCGCTGGAATCATACCACTTATATGTCCTTATATATCCCGGCAATCCCTGTGTTGTATACCCATTATCATCATGTACACCAATGAGCAATTCTAAGTAATCCGAAGCCAACGACCAGGGATCTTTATACAAAAATTCACCAAAAAATGTCTGTTTATTCAAGTCCCCGATAACAGGCTCTGCTTGATAGCGAATACTCTTGCTGATCATATTGTTCAATTCCTCGAGTGTCGATACCGGCATACGCCCAACAGCCAGTTCAGGGAAGAGATCAGCTTCATCAAAACCGGTGGTATCATTATATTCACCAAAAATATTATTAAGATTGGCATCCCAAGTTCCATCAAGAGCGGCATAATAAAGGTCCGCAGGAATATTATCGGATGATACAAAATCTCCACCGGAAAGCACATTGCAACTTAATCCACGGTATGGTATATTATCGCCACCGATTAAGACATAGTCCAGTCCTTCCGAAAGATATAATTCACGAATAATATTGCGCGCTTTTTCTTGCCAGTCACGTCCGGCTATATCACTTAATTCAACATCCATTGAATCAATAACTTGAGTGACAATGCCATATTTTAAATAATGATCTTTCAATCTGTTAAAAGCTGATTTAAAGGCAGGAGATGTTATGATCAACATTCGCTCAAGGTCCACCGTCGAGTTTATGGGGTACTGAGATAGAACTTCCGGGTTTTGTAACATTTTCTGTAAAATGCGCTGGTGTGAGTGAGATATTTTTGGAGTCGAAACTTTATTTCTAGTCGTTATTTTCAAGGTCATGGATTCTGCGAGCTCTACATTCCCCGTTTTCGGGAAATAGGTCAAGGGATCAATAGTCCCTGTTACGATCCCTGCACCGCGAAACCATTGTACACTAACATTTATATTTTTTGTCATATATTGGTCAAGGATATATACTTTTTCATTCTTAATAAATCCACCTTCTGAAATGCCCCAAGATAATGGACGATCAGCCTGCTTAGGCAATAACGGTAGCATTAAAGGATATTTTTTACTTTTATTTATGATTATTTCAGCATTTTCCAATGTTTCACCCGGCGGCAATAAAATTTTAACGGGGTAATTCGGCAATAGAGGTTCACCTTCAACACCTATTTGCATACAACCCGGTATTTCCACCAACATATAACCGGTCTTTTGCGTAAAAACAGCGTCTTTGAAGGAATAATTATACTCGTAAATCTCAGCAGACAAACAATAGACGACTAAAGTCATAAGAAAAATTTTGTAAATGTTTTTTATCACTTGATCACCAATATTTTTTGAACATCAACCTGAACATCATCAATTTCTAAAGTACAAATATATACGCCGCCAGACAAGTCTGAAACATTAAACTTGCTCCAACGATAACCTTCTTGCCAAGTCCTTTTCAGCAAAATTTTTCTCAATTTCCCATTGATATCATATAAGCACAAACGAACATTAGCTGAATGTGACAATTGAAAATCAATCACGACTTGTCCCGCACATGGGTTGGGATAGGTCCCTAAAAATCCGGACGTTTCGGGGATATCTTGTTGCATGGAAAACTTGCCCTTTTTAACCAGGGCTTTAATACAAAAATTAGCCGTGGTATTTACACTCTGCAGATCCTGCCATATTCCTTCTTCTTTGAAAAGACTTTCATTTGAATTTGCCTTAGATGGTACTGTTGTTGCAGCTGTTCTTAATGCATAGAGGGCCGGAACATCCAATAATACCGGAACAATTGACGTTCGATCGTAGGGTTGGCCACCCTTGTCCTGAAAAAGATAGACAAAGAATGAATCTCCTTCCATCAATACTGTTTTATCATCCATATCAATCGTATGGAAACCTGTATGTAAAATTGTCCCAAATTGTGAACTGATCGGATCATCATTTATCATATCTTCACGATCACGGTATATTTTTATACGGTATTCAACAGAATCTGCAGCTGTAAAGAAGCTAACGGCAACCAAGGTATCGCGTGCTTCTGCCACAAAAATATTGACGGCTTCCTGTACATCCAGGGTATCCCGCCATCCATGATAATCGTGATAATAAATACTATCGTATTTCATTATTTCCACTTCCTGAAAAGAAACACATCCCATCTCAGGATGCCTTACGGCATGTTTATCGTAATAAGAGATCCAAAAATAACCCCGACCATTCCAATTTGAGCCCCAATCACTCCCCCAACTGTTTTTACACAACCAAGCGCCCGGGGCTGGAGCGGCTGTTGAGATCGTATCATTCCAGCCCACAATGGCAATGGCATGATTGGGATCATTTAGATCCGACGGCGGTTGATAAAAACTACCATTCGTAGAATCGTTAAGAAATTGTGACCCGACAAACATACAAGTACCGACTGCACCATGATCCATGATCTGCTGTTTGATAAAATTCATATTTGAGAAATCGTCTTTCAATCTATACCATTCAATGGTTCTGGGATAATAATGGGTATAAGACGTTTCTCTTAGGGGTGAAGCAAATTCAAAAGTCGGAGCATCTTCGTTCAAAACGGCACCATCACCACGAGAAAAATAAGCGCTTGCGACCCGATAATCACCACCCATATGAACAGTAAGGCCCTCTGATGGAAAATATCCGATATCCTGATTATAAAATAAATTGAAGCCGTTCCACCAATCCAAATGATATTCTGAGAGATCTGGCCCCGGAAGATCCTCTATAGTTGGGAAAAGTCCGGTACGCA
>CAYPTO010000200.1:0-3254 GCA_964413625.1 uncultured bacterium | reverse complement strand
TGCTCAAGAAATGCTTGATAGTGGTGGATTACTAAATTTGATTACCAAGAAATAATAAAATATTCATATAAGGAGCAGGTGTGCCTGCTCCTTATAATACAATAAAATAAAAGAAACGCAGCATGTTGCGTCTCTACATATTACATCAATTATTTTGTGGAATTTAAAATTCGGTTCCCGCACCAAAATAATTTGGATCATCATCGCCAAAACGATCTACTTGTTTTCCGTGGATAACATAAGTACAACGTTCTCCGACGATCTCGGAGATTAAGATGATATTCTCTTCTCCGTACTCGTCAATACTGATGATACGTGCGAGATTATTATTGTAGTTCTGTGCCATTAGGTTTGCATGACAGATCGGGCAATAAAGATCTGTTTTAACACCGTCTTCAAGCTTGAAAGTGTGATGTTTCCTGACCGAATAATTACCAAGTTCCGGACTTAAAAGAAGGATACCTCTGTCACCGTTTGGTTTTCGTGCAGAAAAGATAACACTGTTCTTTACCTTTAGGTGGCCTTTGCAAAACGGGCATACATAATCATTTTTCATTATTTTACCTCAATTATTATAATTTATTTATAATTTATAGCTAATATCCTGCATTAACAATATTAAAATATCAAGGTGTAAAGACTCAAGATATTACATCTTTACAGATCGGGACCATGGCATAGTATCCAAGATCGAGAACACATTATTTTTATTTTGAATTAATGTAAAAAATGCTCATTTTAAACGGTTAGCATTAAATATTGGAGATAATATGAAAGAGATCATTCTAACTGAAAATGCACCAGCACCTATTGGAGCCTATTCACAGGGAGTTGTGCTGGATAAGATAATATTTACTTCAGGTCAATTGCCGGTGGATATGGAAACGGGAAAACTGATAGAAAATGATATCAATGCTGCAGCAAAGGCAGCATTAATGAATGTTATTGCAGTCGTAGAAGCAGCGGGTGGAAGCAAGGAAACTATAGTTAAAACAACCACATTTCTTAAAGATCTGTCACAATTTGCAAACGTAAACGCAGTGTATGCAGAACTATTTCCGGAAAATGCTCCGGCACGTTCAGCAGTTCAGGTTGCCCGTTTGCCAAAAGATGTAGATATTGAAATTGAAGCTATTGCCATGGTAAAATGAAGAAGATATTTCTTATAATTATCGTATTTCTGTTTTGTGGTACACTTTCGGCTGAAGAATCGGATACTCTTTCCGTTTTTCAGGATAAAATGAGATCCCCTTTTCTGGCAACCGGATTATCCGTGATCTTTCCGGCAGGCGGACAATTTTATAATCAAAAATGGCTCAAGGGGGCCATTTTTATGGGTACAGAATTGGCTCTGGGCAGCTATGCTACATATCACTATTTGGACTATTTCAATGATATTGATGCCGATATTAGTTCAGCTGAAGCCTTAACTACGGCTAAACAGTTTACATGGTTTTTTGCCGCTGTTTATGTTTATTCACTAATGGATGCCTATGTGGATGCACATTTAAGTGCGTTCCCAAATGAAAGACTGATTCTTGAGCCGGATCTAAAGATCAATGGGGTTCAGCTTAGTTATCAATTTTAATATGAGGGATTTATGTTAGAAAAGAGGGAACATTGGGGAAATAAGCTGGGATTCATTCTTGCAGCCGCCGGTTCAGCAGTGGGATTGGGAAATATTTGGAAATTCCCATACATTACCGGAGAAAACGGTGGTGCGGCATTTATTTTTATTTATTTGATCTGTATCCTTCTTATCGGACTGCCGGTTCTGATCGCAGAGGTTCTTCTTGGCCGTAACTCCCAGAAAGGTCCGATTTCTACCTTTAAGCTTCTTGCCAAGAAACATCGAACCTTGTGGATCGGCGTCGGGGGAATGTTCTTTTTAACCGGATTGATCATCCTTTCATACTACAATGTGATTGCCGGTTGGTCAATGGGCTATATTATTGAATCAATTTCAGGTAAGATCACTTCTTTTCAATCGGCAAGTGATGCTGCCAAGCATTTTGGGACTTTAACAACAAATCCAGCCTGGATCATTTTCTGGCAGTTTACCTTTGTTGCAATGGGAGGGATAGTTGTGTACTTAGGTGTGAAGAATGGTATTGAGAAACTTGCAAAATTCCTTATGCCGCTTTTCTTTATTATTTTGCTCTTTCTTGTTGTGTGGGGTGTTTCTTTGGAAGGGAGTAATAAGGGATTACGTTTTTTACTTCAACCGGACTGGAGCACGGTAACATTAAGAACTGTTCTTATTGCCCTTGGCCACGCATTTTTTACCCTGAGTGTTGGTATGGGTGTTTTGCTTACCTACGGTTCCTATCTTAATAAAAGTGATAATATGTTTTTTAGCGGTGTCATGATCGCTTCACTTGATACATTGATAGCCCTTTTGGCGGGATTGGCCATATTTACATCGGTCTTTGCCATGGGATTTGATCCGGCAGAAGGACCGGGACTGGTATTCAACGTTTTACCGGCCGTTTTTAGCTCAATGCCCGGTGGAAATGTGTTCTCCTTCTTGTTCTTTGTTTTATTGTCTATTGCAGCTCTTACTTCAACGATCTCAATTCTTGAGATGTTGGTTTCATCCCTAATGGACGAATTGAAAATGAAGCGTCATTCGGCTGTTATTCTTATATCATTTGTTATCTTCATATTGGGTATCCCTTCAGCTTTATCTTTTGGTGAATGGTCGGGGTTCACGATCTTTGGATTAACTGTATTTGGTATCATGGATTATCTTTCTGCCAATATTTTGATGCCTTTGGGCGGCATGTTGGTAGCTGTTTTTGTGGGATGGTATATGACACGCAAGGAAGTTATGGGTGAACTGTTTCACGGCATCCGTGATAACAAAAGTAATGTTCGAATCTCGAATATTTGGTATTTTCTTGTTAAATTTGTTGCCCCCATCCTTATATTGTTTGTATTTCTCAGTGCAATAGGAGTCTTAAAATGAAACGATTATTGATCTTTTTCTTTGTTCTTTTAACTTGTTTATCTGCACAAGATAAACAGGCCGATTCCACTGTTACGAGAATTAACATCTCAGATGTAAAATATTATGATATTCCTTCATTCTTAAATAAGTCACATATGCTCCCATCCCCCATTGCTTGAGAAATATATTGTAATCCCCTACCCAGCCATTGAATGGCATCAGGATTTATACTATTGAATTCAAGATCTATAACCCTTGGAAATATGGCTATGAGAAATATGAAAGTACACCAAATTAATGTTTG
>CAYPTO010000199.1:0-3285 GCA_964413625.1 uncultured bacterium | reverse complement strand
TATACGATTATGAAATGTTATCCCATGGATAAGGAAGAAGTCCTCTATTGGGGAAGCAAAAAAGGAAATGTCGTCCACAAGGCCTACGAGTATTTTATTGAAAAAAACGGTTATAAGCTTGAGATCAGGAATGCGTTGAACTTGATGAATGAATGTTTAAATAAAGCTTTGGAATATGAGAATATCGATACCGATGATCCTCAGCAGATGGATCAATTCCGGAATTATGTAAAGGGTCTAACCGAAGGTTCGGACAGGAATTGCCTGGCGATCAATCTTTCAATTATCAAAAAAGATTACGATGCCTATAAACATATTGAAAGTGAAAAGAAATTCGAGAATTTTAAATTAAATCACCCTGAAATCAACATCACGTTAAAAGGTCGTATTGATAAGATTATGATAGACGAAGATGGGAAAAAACTGATCACATCGGATTTTAAAACCGGCACACTTGCGACATCATTACTCTCAAAAATGATGTTATCACAATTGTATCTATATCTGAAATATTGCATCACCGAATATCCCGGATATGAAATGAAAGCGATGTATGAGAAATTGAAAGACCCCAAAGATTGTAAAATGGTTTCATACATGATCGAAGGAGAAGAATTCAAGCAGTTAGGTAAAAACGTAAAACAATCTTTTGTTATTGAAAATTTTGATAAACACTTAAATGATCTTTTTTCCCAAATAGGTGCGGGAAAGTATTATATTACTGAGAAAGATTATTCTAATACATGTAAATATTGTCCACATGCAGGTTTATGCCGCAGGGACAGTCGATTAAAGATCAAGGAGATTCAAAATGAATGAATTTTTAGTTAATGAACTTGAACGCGTTTTTGATGAAAAAAAACGTGCTGAATTAACAGTTGAAGATATTAAAAAATGGATCAGAAAAACACGTGTTAAGCAAATACTTTTTATCTTCTTTGAATCCGTGATCCTTCTTGGTTTTGGATTTGGGAACTTGCTCAATCATCCACCTTTATCATTATCTTTCGCTCTTGGCGTGCTCTGTCTGGTTGTCTGGCCTTTTCTTGCCATTAATATTCATCGATATTTGAAGAAATTGGAGTATAAGGATGAAGAGCTTGAAGAAATACTTAAAGCAATAAAGAATAAAGAATAGAAAACCCTTTTATTTTTTTTAAAAATCCCTGATCATTTTATTAAAACTAACTTTTGTACTTGGTTCAATCCGGCAAAATTTAATTTACAGAAATAAACACCTGAGGGATAATTTGATGCATTCCACTTATAAGAATATTTTCCGGTTTCGTATCGCTTGTCGATCAGGCGGTCCACGCATTTTCCACTCAGGTTGTAAATACCCAGTTGGACGTCTCCGGCGTGAGGTAATGTAAAATCGATCGTAGTGGTGGGATTGAAGGGATTTGGGTAAGCGGGATGAAGTTCAAATTCATTTGGAATATGTCCGAATATATCTTCTACAGAAACTTCCAGTGCAGATTCAAAGAAATCAATAATCTTGCTCATTAGTGCAATCCGATTGTTTTCTCCCTGAATTGTTTCAAAAGGAAAACCCAAAGAGATCACCTTACCGGTATCACTTGATGTGCCGAAAGGACCAACATAGGCCACACCCGCATAAGCTGAAGAAGAATAATATAATATAACCTTAGAACCCGCATTGGAAATTATGAGATCCGGATAATCTTCCTGATAAAGTGCTGACGGGCCACCGTAATTAAAGGATAAACCTTCAAATCTTGTATTGCTTCTGCCATAAACAGACAGATCGTTTGAATCATCACCTAAGTAGCGAGTTTTAAAATAATTTTCATAAAAACTTTTATCGTTTGCCGATCCTTTGTAAGACAGATCATAACCAATTTCCGATCCACTGACAAATAAACGTCCACCCTGTTCAAGGAAGGTTTTTACTTTAACTTGTTCAATGGAACTGAAGGACTCATCCGAAGTACTTTCATCTCCGCAGAACCATAACACACAATCATAATCTGCGAGTATCACGTCACCATCAATGATCGCTTGATTGTCACAGCTTGTATATCCCCAGGTTTCGGGTAGGGCATTTGCATAATAACCCGAAATGGCATGATAAGGAAGACTCCACCCCATATCATTTGATACGCGATCGTACCCATCCACGATCAAAGCATATTTGTTTGAAGTGCTTTCTTTCATGTAATAGGTATCGGAAGTATCTCCCGTTACGCCGGCATAGAACGGCACAAGTTTAACGGAACGTTGACAAATACAATCTATGGCTCCTAAAGTAAAGGTTAATGAATCCGGAGATAATATCATGGTGTTTCGTCCGCTCGTTCCTCCGTTGAATTCTTCGATCAGCATCACTGAATCAATATTATTGCTATAATCCCATTTTACAGTCCAGCTCCCACCTTCATTGTGTACAATGGAATGGAGCCGGGGCTGGCCGGGCAGGTTATCAAAAGCACGGACAGCAGCATTAGCCACGGCTTGCCGTGTTGACGAAACGCTGGTATTATCATTGGGATAAACACGGTTTGTCAGCAAGACCACAAAGAGTTTCCGTGTTGGATCAAGAAAGGCCGATGTTCCCGTATAGCCCGTATGCCCATAGTTAAGATCAGACATTAGAGAACCGGCAGAGCTGCCATTAATACCCCAACCGTATGCGCGGCTACCGGCGACTGACTGCAAAGTCGTAAAAGGAACAACGGTGATCGAATCCACATATTTATGCCCATCAAGGGTGCCAAAATTCAGCATCATTTGACAGAATTTTGCAAGATCACCGCTAGTTGAAAAAAGTCCGGCATTTCCCGAATAGCCGTTAAGTCCGGCAGCAAGAGGATCGTGAACCGACCCTTGAAGTGATGATGTCGTTGGAAGGCATTCCGGGTGGAGTGAATCCGGAGGACAGAACATCGTCCGCATTAAGCCCATAGGATCGGTAAATATCTGTTTGTAGAATTCCCACATCATCATTCCGGTTGCTTCCTCAACAACCCGCATATTCATAATAAAATTCAAACAACTATAAGTATAAGTTCCCAATGTTTGCGTCATATTAATATTATATATTTTAGTCAATGTAGCGGCACGCGTTGAAGCAGCGGAAGTGTATGCCGGCAACCCACTATTATGCATAAGTAAATTTTTGACTTTAATAACGCTTTTCCCGTTGTTATTGAATTCGGGGATCCAGTCTTTAACATAATCTTCATCGGAAACCAATCCGGAATCAATACATTTCATCATACACATGGAGGTTGCAAAAACTTTTGTTAGTGATGCCATATCAAA
>CAYPTO010000198.1:1328-3303 GCA_964413625.1 uncultured bacterium | reverse complement strand
AAGTTAAGAACATGTACCAAGGTTATGATATGAAAATACATTTCCTTGAAGGCGAACGCGAACCCTTTAGCGGTGGTGGAAAAAGCAGGAATTTTGACGGCACAAATAGTTGGAAAAATGTTTACAATGCTTTGACACCTGAACAGAAAAAGACATTTGATGCCTATTATGATCAGGTAAATAAAGAATTTCGTGAGGCACACTTAAGTGGAAATGAACTTACGGAATGGAAGTACCAGCGTTATATGGAAGATTATCTTGCCTGTATTGTTTCAGTTGATGAGAATGTCGGTCGTTTGCTTGATTATCTTGACGATCACAAATTGGCCAAAAATACGATCGTTGTCTATACCTCGGATCAGGGATTTTATTTGGGAGAACATGGTTGGTTCGACAAACGCTGGATGTATGAAGAATCCTTTAAAAGTCCGCTCTTGATCAGATATCCTAAAGAGATCAAATCGGGTCGCACTGATGATAAATTTGTCATGAATCTTGATTTTGCTCCCACATTTCTTGATTATGCAGGAGTTGAAATACCCTCTGATGTACAGGGAAAATCTTTAAGACCGATATTTGAGGAAAAAAATGGACCTTGGCGTGAAACCATGTATTATCATTATTATGCTTATCCGGCCTGGCATGATGTCCCAAAACAAGATGGTATCCGCAATAAACAGTATAAACTTATCCATTACTATGAAATAGGTGTATGGGAGCTCTTTGACCTGGAAAATGATCCAAATGAACTTAAAAATGTTTATGAAGACGATGAGTATGCAAAGATCCGGATTGATATGGAAAAGAAATATTATGATATCAGGAAAGAATACAAAGTGGAAGATTAAAGAATAAAGGCAAAAGAATAAAGAGAAGATACAAGAGTAAGGTAAAAAGGTAAAAGTAAAAGCAAGAATAATATAATTTGAGATAATTAAACATTTCGGGGACGAAAATGAATGATTTATCAATAAGATTGTTTGAGTTTAGTGCTGAAACAATCAAATTTTCAAGAAAATTACCTGAATCGACAGAATACAAAGTGATCAGGTATCAACTAATAAAAAGCTCAACATCCAGTGGTGCAAATTACGAAGAAGCTCAAGCTGGGTCATCAAGAGCTGATTTTACCAATAAGGTAAGGATTTCTTTGCGTGAAATGCGTGAAAGTAATTATTGGTTGAGAACGATAAAAAAGGTTTATCAAAATGAGTATGATAATTCAGGCTTAGATAAACTTATACAAGAATCAAAAGAATTAAAATTCATTCTGGGATCTATCGTAACCAAAATGAGAAAAACATAGCACTTTAATCTTTATACTTTATTCTTTTGTCTTTGCAAAAATACTTTGTATGTTTGCTTGACCATTGAAAATGGGGAAGACCTGTGAAAATCAGGCGCAGTCGCGCTGCCGTGAATGGTGACGAACTCAACAAAAGCCACTATTGATCGCATGATCAATGGGAAGGCGTTGAGCGAGAATGAACCTAAGCCGGAATATCCAAATGTTGTAAACAAGCTTCGCGAAAAGGCTGAACATGATTAATAAATCATCTCAATTCTGATCAATTCAATTAACTGCAATTTGCAGCCTTTCGTGGTTTAAGGGGAAATATTAATGCTCTTAAAATAACCCATTATTATGTTAATAAAGAGTTTGCGCTCGAGTATTGTCACATTAATAATTTCAGAAAATTAATTTACAGATATTTAGTAATTTTTATTGACAAATCACTCATATTTAGTTAGACTTAGGTTGTAGGTACAACCATACAACTAAATAGGTGGTGAGTAAAATGAAGATAGGTAGGGTAATCATCGTTTTGTGTTTTGTTGTGTTATAGATGTATTTACATTATTTGTACTTGGTACACTTGATGTTGTTGGTGATACATCAGAACTCAAATTATCTCCATTTATTTCTAAATCTACATCTTGTAAATTAGTATTTGATTCTCTATCTAATTTTTTT
>CAYPTO010000198.1:0-1318 GCA_964413625.1 uncultured bacterium | reverse complement strand
GTAATTGCAAATTCTCCAGTATGGACTTGATAATTCGGATCGGAATTATAGGTGATCAATTTGGGGCCTATGATGCTGAAAAAGCTTTTGATATTATGGAGAAAGGTGTTTTGCAACTTAGGGAAATGTCGCCTGATATTGTTTTACATGTAGGTGATATAGTTGAGAGCAGGGAAGGCATCAAGAATTTTGACGATTATAAGAAAAACTATGAAACCGCCATGTCAATTATGGGATTATTTGACTGTCCCTGGTTATTGGCTGTAGGTGATCATGATGTTTCTCCGGAAGGATTTCAGGCTTTATCTCAGGATAGATCCCGTGAAACCTGGTTTATGAATCTTATCCAAACTTCACCATTACCCATAAAGGATAAACCCTATTACAGTTACACCTATAAGGGATATCATTTCGTAGTCCTTTATTCAATGGAGAATCTTCATACTGATCCGCGTTGGGGATCAATTTTCTTGAACAAAATAAATGAGGATCAGCTGGAATGGTTAAAGTCAGACCTTAAAAGCAATGCCGGTAAAAATGGTGTCATTGTACTTGTACACCATCCCCATTGGTACGTATGGCAAAATTGGAAAGCAATTCACGATGTTCTTAAAGAATATAAAACCCATGCGGTTATTGCAGGACATTATCATTATGACCAGGATGAAGGAGAGATCGACGGAATTCGTTATCTCGTTATGGGAAGTAGTGGAGGAGCGATCAAAGAAGCGGATCGACATTCTGCGGCTCAGGAAATTGCCATGATAACAATTTCAAAAAACGGTATCGAAACAATTCAATTACAGGAAATTGGAAGCAAATTAGATCTTGAATGGACTCCCAGAATAAGTATGGATAGAATTCAGGCACTTTCATGTATGTTGGATAATTTATGGCAAGATGAAACATTATATTCCGAAGATGGAAAGGTATATTCTCTTAATGGTAACGGTAAATTCACATTAACCGAAAAGATAGACCTTGAATCACTTGTCAATCCCATTGATTTGCCGATCAGACTTCATATATCCGTATCAAATGACATTTATTCAAATCCTTACTGGTTATTGGATGGGGAAAAGATATCGAAAGATACGATAACTTTTGAACCCGCATTTCGTTTGGGTTGGGCAAATTACTCAAGTGTAGGGAGTTGGTTCGCGCCTCCTTCTGTATGGCAAGCCAATATTGATAACGAAAAAGCGAACAAACAGGGAAATTTCCAATTAAAGATTTATGTAAGTTTTGAGGATACGAAAAAAAGGGAATTATACAAAACAGTAAACTACTATATTAAAGAGAAATGAATTATTATGAC
>CAYPTO010000197.1:0-3311 GCA_964413625.1 uncultured bacterium | reverse complement strand
CGCTCAGGGAAATAAAATCTTGATTTTCATCTAAACGGTAATAATATTTTTTATCGATCAGCTTAAAAGGATTGGGATCATAGGTGCTTGTATGGTTATAAACGACATCCATCAGAACGGCAATACCGGAACGGTGAAGCGATTTTACCAATGTTTTAAATTCCTCAATGCTTTTCCCTTTATCGTCAATATAAGCATCGGCAACCATATTCCCTTTTGAACCATAGTAATTTTCGGGAGCAAAAAAGAAAGTGCTCATATAACCCCAATGATTTCTGGCATAGGGATTCCATGTGTTAAAAAGTATAGTAGTGGTATCGCAATAGGGGATCTCTATATTGGCAAAATCATGAAGGGGAAGGAATTCAACTGCATTAACACCTAAATTTTTTATATAGCTGATTTTTTCTATTGCTGCCAAATAAGTGCCGGGAACATCAACTCCCGAAGTGGGGTCTGCAGTTAGATCACGCAAATGTGCTTCGTAAATGATCAGATCACGAGGATCTTGCGGCTTGACCCACGTGTCTCCTTCCCAATCGAAATTATTCTTGTATATGTAACTGCGTGCATTAATTTGATAATTATTTTGTGTTGAGATCGCTTTTGAATACGGATCCGGAATCAGGGTATTCTGATTGAAAATATCACCCTTGCCGTTTTCAGCTGAAATATAATATCCATAATATTTATTCCATAAACGTTTTTTGGTTGAATATTCCCAGACACCGTTATCATCTCTGATCATATGATGGACCCTATAAGCTTGGCCTTTGGCGGAGTTGAAAAGTGCAAGTTGCACCATGTTGGCCCGGGGAGCAAAAAGGCGAAAGACAAATTGACCACCTTCGATATTCAATCCCATAGATTTATCTGAATATAATTGATCGAATTGTGATTCCAAAAAAGCGGGCACAGGCTTTACAGACTGCGCAGCATTTTCCTGAAACGCACAATGAAAAAAGGGCAGAACAAGAAAGAAGAGCAAAAGAGCTTTTTTCATAATCGATTTGTCTCCATATTAATACAAAAGGAATATACAAGTATATAGGCAAAAGACAAAAGGCAAAAGTAAGAAAAACGTAAGACGTGAGAGGATAGAAGGTGAGGATGCCAGAAGGTAAGTTGATGTGATCCTGATTCTGAAATCAATTTATCTTCTGTGCTTGACCTCGGCGGGGTCAAATAGCATAGAACAATTGCTTTACAAAAAAATAAGCCACAGCGTGGTTCAATAAAAACGCAGAGTTTTTGGGTAGAGATGCCGATTCATCGCGTCTAAATCAAGACGTAAAACGTAAGACCAACCTTCGTCCTGAAGGTTCGGGACGAAGGCCGGCAAGCGTGAGGAGGAGAGGGGGAATGTTCGATATTCCAAGACTCTAAACCCTGGCACTCCGAATCCCGAACTCGATAAAATAAGCTCAAATTTTATTGTATTATCACCGTGTAATGAGTATTTTTCGATTGACCTCAGGCCTTCGTTGACGGCGTATTCGCCGAACCCCGTCAGGTCCGGAAGGAAGCAGCGGTAAGCGTTTATTCTGAGCGACAAGCAACCTGGGGTCTTTTTAAATGTAAGCAGGGAAATATATCATGAGTCATCAGGTTATCAGTCTTAAATACCGTCCTCAACGTTTTGAGGATGTTATCGGTCAGGAACATATTACTATAACATTAAAAAATGCGATAGAAAAGAACAGATTGGGGCATGCTTATATTTTTTCGGGACCAAGGGGAACCGGCAAGACCACGACAGCACGTTTATTGGCAAAAGTGGTAAATTGCGAAAATCCCGTTGATGGGAATCCTTGTAATAAATGTACGATCTGTCGCGAGATCACAGAAGGTCGCAGTATGGATGTTCTTGAGATCGACGGTGCCTCGAACCGTGGTATCGACAGTATTCGTGATCTGCGCGAACAGGTGAAGTATCCTCCGACACACGGGAAATATAAAGTCTATATTATTGATGAATTCCATCAGATTACAAAAGATGCGTTTAATGCGCTATTAAAAACGCTTGAAGAGCCGCCTAAACATATTCTATTTATTTTTGCGACAACAGAACTTCATAAAGTTCTGCCGACCATTTTAAGCCGCTGTCAGCGATTTGAGTTTAAACGTATTCCCTTGTTGCAAGTCATGGAGCTTTTGCGAAATATTGCCAGGCAGGAAGGTATAGTTATTGATGATGATTCTTTGCTTCTCATTGCAAAAAAAGGGGATGGGAGTATTCGGGACAGTGAAAGTATTTTGGAACAGGTTATTGCTTTCTCAAATAATAATATCTCTTATGAATCCATTTTAAGTATTTTAGGTGTCATTCGCGAAGAGGTGTTTTTTACTATGTATCAAGCACTTATTGACGGTAAGGTTGATAAAGCTCTTGGATTAATTGATGAAATGTTAATGCATGGGTATGATCTTGTTGAATTTGTGACAGAATTCTCGATTTTTTTGCGAGATCTCTATATGGTCAAAGCCCATGGATCTGCCGATATCTTGAATACAACGGAGAATCTTAAGAATGAATATAGCAAATTGGCAAAGACACAGGATGCTCATATGTTGATCAGAATGCTATCTATCGTCAATGATGAAATAGCCAAGATATCTCGTTCGTCAAATACCAAGATTTTGGTTGAAACATTATTTATTAAATTGTCAAATCTTCAAGATTTGAGACAATTGGATGAAATAATAGGACAAATGAAACAACAAGAAAACCCCAATACATGGTTAGTTGCTCCACGGGTTGTTCCGGTGGCCAAAAATGTGCCGGTTGCTAAAGAACAGGTTCCAAAGACATATACAAGTCCAATCTTAAATGGTAATATTAAAGGGAAAGTACCTTCTTTGGTGAAAACAACAGTTCCTGAGAAAGAAAGCGAACCGATAATTGAAGTATCATCAGAATCCGTCGTATCTGAGCAAACCGGCGAGATTGACATTGAAAAGATCAAGACTCAATGGCAATCCCTTGTCGATTGTGTTCAGCCTCAAAGACCTGCTGTTGCAAGCTTACTTTGTAATGTTGGGATCAGTAAAATACAAAATGGAACACTTGTACTTATCGCAGGAGATGAGTACTCATACAACACGATCATAAGAAATGAGCAAATTATTAGTTCCTGTCTTGGAAAAGTGTATGGAGCAAGACTTTTAATTCGTGTTGAAAAAGATAAAGTTCCTGATAAGCAGAGGGTTATAAAGAAACAAAAGATTGATGATGCAACTAAGCAAGTTCTCCAAAGTTTCGACGGCGAATTACTATAATTAGTTGACAAACGTTAATTATTAACATAAAT
>CAYPTO010000196.1:0-3316 GCA_964413625.1 uncultured bacterium | reverse complement strand
CAGCTATACCTGCCGGTCCAAGTTTTTGTATCTGCTTTAGAACATGCTCGACCTTGTCGATTTCTACCGACAATTTATAGGCAATATTTTCAATAGGCGTACCCGAAAGAAAACCATCTCCATCCAGAGATCCGATGATCTCCTCGGCGATCAAAATATCATCATCATTAAGCCCGGATTCCCTCGCCTGTATCAACAAGCGGTCAAAAAAATCCAGCTCTTCAGCTTGTATACTTTCCATTACATCCGTATTGCTTGAAAAATAGAAATGAGACACAATATCATCGCCTTGCCAAATCATATCTTGATCTGCCCGGGGCGTATCTGTTTTCCGAGCATCATTTAATTCAAGAAGGGGATTTTTTTCAACTTCCTCAAGAACAGCACACTCCAGATCGGTCTGAGATAATTGAGAAAGTCGCGCCAGCATAAGCTGCAAAGGAGCGAGTTTCTGGATTTGCTGTTGTATTAATTGCTGTTTCATGAGTACGTCTAACGGTCTAACTTGAACTTTGCTCCAAGATAAAGTCGTCGTGCCTCCGGATCATTGGCAAGAAATTCTGCAGTGCCCGCTTTCAGGATATCTCCCTGATAGAGCAGATAGGAGTGATCGGTGATGGAAAGGGTTTCATGGATATTATGATCGGTAATGATCACACCAATTCCCTTATTCTTCAGTCTCACAATCATTTCCTGAATATCTTCCACCACAATGGGGTCAATTCCGGCAAAGGGTTCGTCCAAAAGAATAAATTTGGGATCTGTCGCAAGCGCCCTGGCGATCTCAGTTCTTCGACGTTCACCACCACTGAGCGCAAAACCTTTATTCTTACGCACATGATCCAATTTGAATTCATCGATCAAGGAATCTATTTTATCTTGAATTTCTTTTTTGTTTTTGATATACATTTCAAGCACCAGTCGCAAATTATCTTCTACCGAAAGTTTGCGAAATACCGATGCTTCCTGAGCTAGGTAACCAATGCCTTTTTGAGCTCGCTTATACATGGGTAATGTGGTGATATCTTCATCTTCAAGAAAGATCTTACCTTGATTCGGTCGGATCATTCCGGTGATCATATAGAAGGTTGTGGTTTTCCCGGCTCCATTCGGACCAAGAAGTCCGACTATTTCTCCGGTTTTTGCCTCAATATCTATATCGTTCACGACCCTGCGTCGCCCGTAGATCTTAACCAACTTTTCTGCACGAAGTATTGCCATTTATGTCTTACCTGAAGATGTCTTCATTTATTTTATATTAAATAAAAATACGATATTTAGGGTGATAAAAAAACAAATTAATCAAGATTGTGATATGAAGTACACCTCACACAAAGGCTCTTACTTATCAAACTGTCGTTTCGTCTTTCCTAGCGGATTAAAGATCGTCCAGTTCTCGAATTTGGTATCCGAAACAAAATTGGTGCCGTAAAGCGTATCTTCTTTTGAAAAGATTTGTATGGCACTGTTGGTATAAACTTTATTACTATCATTGATAAAGAACAGGCTATCCGTATAGGCGGTAAAACCGCTATCGGAGACCATGACCACATGGCCAATCGCAATAATATTATCATTTTTATCGTTTACAAGACCGCTGTCTGATGTGAGATATGACTCATGCTGTCCGTCCTTATAAAAATCAATTCGCATACCATCACTGATAAGCATATCATTCGAATTGGAATATTGTACAATGTGTGTGGCATGTATCTGATTTTCTATTTCGCCGATACGAGTTGCCGTAATCACAGCATTCCAAATTTCCTGGTCCGGAACCCTTCCAGCGGGAAAAGTGGAATAATTGCCGGTCTTGGTACAGGCGATGTGCATCAGCACAAAAAGAAATGTAAAAATCAGATTTCTAATATTTATGTTCTTCGTAATCATCTTGGGATAATTTACACATCGCAAGGCAAAAGGCAAAGTTATTCAATTGATAATTAATAAAGGACAATTGACAATGAAAAGAATAAAGAGCGCTATCAGGTCATACTGAACAATGTCAGGCTGAACTTGCCTGCCATGCCGGAGCCCCGGAGCTTCGGGGCGAAGGATGGTTCCGGGCTTGTTTCAGCCCTAACGGGGTCCCGCTGGCCGTGCCGTCCGAAGCTTTAGCATAGGAAGCTTCGCGAGCATTGCAATAAACAAATGATTGACCCCAAACATACAATTATTGTATTCGTTAATATTATTGAAAATCGGAACACCGCAGAAATCCCAATCCGTCAACTGACGGACGGGACGACGCAATATTTTTCTATTGGCTGATTATTCTGGCTTCTGCCTGCAGTAGCTCCAATCTTTCGGAACGTAGGCGGGGATTCTTAATAGAGCCCATGTAGTTTTGTAAGTGCTTCCGCTTTTTTGTCCTGCGCTTCAAGGATCATATCCACCATCTCGCGGAAAGCACCCGATCCTCCGGGAGTTGTTGTTACGTAATCAACAATGTTTTTTACATCCTGAATAGCATTGGCAGGAGCAAAGGCCGCTCCGCAGAGTTTTAGAACAGGCGTATCAATATAGTCATCACCCATATAAGCAATCTCGTGATCTTCCAGTTCGAAACGTTTTTTTAATGTTTTAAAAACACCTGTTTTTACGTAAGTATCTTGGAATACCATATCGTCTTGAATTTTCAAAGCGCGGGTACGCGCAAATGTTGCTTCGGAAAAACGTCCCGAAATAATTGCAACGGGAAAATCAAGTAATCTTAAAAGAACAAATCCCAGGCCGTCATTGGAATGAAATCGCTTCATTTCCAAATCCGGACCAATATAAAAAGAGCCATCGGTCAGGACGCCGTCTACATCGGTGGCAATAAGCTTGATCTTTTTCAACTTTTGTTCAAGATCGGATGTCATTTGTGTTCCTTTTCCTTAAGGATCGCAGCAATAAATTCACGAAACAAAGGATGTGCCTTAACCGCACGAGATTTTAATTCGGGATGAAATTGTACACCGACAAACCAGGGATGTTCGGGTAGTTCCACACATTCGACCAAATTATGAGCTTTATTGATACCCACGATGTTCAAGCCTGCATTTTGCAGATCTTGCCGATAAATATTATTAACCTCATACCGATGACGATGTCGTTCAGATATCTTAGCAGATCGATAAGCATTCTTTACTTTTGTATGAGGAATCAGTTCACAATCAAAGGCACCCAAACGCATCGTACCGCCAAGATTTGTGACTTTCTTTTGTTCTTCCATCATATCAATAACGGGGTCTTTTGCTTTTTTGTTAAATTCGGTCGAATTGGCATCTTTTAATTTCAGTACATTTCTGGCGTACTCGATCACTGCGATCTG
>CAYPTO010000195.1:0-3316 GCA_964413625.1 uncultured bacterium | reverse complement strand
GGGACACTTGACTATTTATTCCCTGACGGGAAATCGCAGGTTACGGTTGAATATAATGACAATAAACCCGTCCGCATTGAAGCCATTGTTGTTTCGAGCCACCATAGAAAAGAAGTTTCGCAAGAAAAGATCCATGCCGACATAAAAGAACATGTCATTTTTCCTGTTTGTGGAAACCTTATGGATGATGACACCAAGATCCACATCAACCCTACCGGTGCTTTTACAGAAGGCGGACCAGTTGCGGATGCGGGATTGACCGGTCGCAAAATAATTGTGGATACTTATGGCGGATTCGGTCGACATGGTGGCGGTGCTTTCTCCGGTAAAGATGCAACAAAAGTAGATCGCTCTGCCGCTTATATGATGCGTTACATTGCCAAAAATCTTGTTGCTGCTAAACTTTGCGACCGTTGTGAGGTACAGGTGGCTTACGCAATTGGTAAAGCTGAGCCTGTTTCTCTTTTTGTAGATACATTTGGTACGGCCAAGATCTCTAATGAAAAACTAGCCAAAATAATCCGCAAAGAATTCCCCCTGACACCGCATGGTATTATTAAACATCTTGATCTTAAAAAACCACAGTTCCTGAAAACAGCCGCTTACGGACATTTTGGGCGGGATGGGTTTAATTGGGAAAAAACGGATATGGTTGATACTCTTAAAAAATATTTATAGAAATAAAAACATTCAATATCCCTGTGATTAAATCCAGAGTTATTGAAGCGCTGCATTATATTTGCGTCTTTCTTTTCTATTGTTTAAACCAAAATAATATGATATTTTTTGGCAACTAAAAATTGGATCACTCATGAAAAAAACTGATTATTATACTACTGATGACGGCGCCAAGATAGCTTTTTATTGTTGGTTGCCGGAAGAAGAGCCTGTTGCCGTTGTACAAATAGCACACGGCATGGCAGAATATGCGGAACGATATGAAGATTTTGCTAATTTTTTAAATAAAAATCGCATCGCGGTTTATGCCAATGATCATCGGGGCCATGGCAAAACTGCCGGTTCGATTGAAAATCTTGGTTATTTTGCCGACGAGAACGGATGGATCAAAGTTGTTACGGATATGCGAATGCTCACTCGGCTTATTCGTGTAGATTATCCCAAAGCACCTGTATTTTTATTGGGACATAGCATGGGTTCTTTTCTTGCGCGCACCTATATTACCCTCTATGACGACATTCATGGCGTGATCCTCTCCGGTACCGCAGCTAATCCTCTGCCTGTAATTACCGCCGGGCGTGTAATGGCTTTTTTCCAAAGATTGTTCAAAAGCCCCAAAACACCTTCTCCATTTTTTGACAAGATGAGTTTTGGCTCATTTAATAAACCATTTGAAAATGAGGGTCCCATGTCATGGCTGTCCCGTGATAAAAAAATGGTTAAAAAATATATCGACGATCCCTATTGTGGGTTTGTCTGCTCTTTGGGCTTTTTTCAAGACCTGTTTTATGGATTAAATTACATTTCACGCAAAGAACATAATCAATGGATACGCTTTACACTTCCTATATATATAGTTGCCGGTTCTGAAGATCCGGTCGGCGAAAACGGGAAGGGACCCCAAAAAGTGGGTGAAATGTATCGCAGTTGCCAACTCGAGGAAGTCAGTGTAAATATTTTTGAAGGCGCACGGCACGAAATTCTGAATGAAACGAACCGCCAATTGGTCTATGAAGATCTTTTGGAGTGGATTACATACCACATTTAATTTGTGATTAATTTTATTTTTAATCTATGTGTAGGGAACAGGCACGAGCGAAGCTTTAGCGAAGACTGATGCCTGTTTCATTTATAATATAATTTTACATTAGGTAATCAATATGTCAAAATACATCCTCACTTTTGACCTTGGGACATCGAGTGAACGTGCTATTGTATTTGATGAGAATTTTCAGATCCTTGGCATGGAACAAGCAGAATTTCCCCAGCACTACCCAAAACCCGACCGTGTAGAACAAGATCCCATGGATATTTGGAATACCCAGCTTGATATTACACGTAAATTATTCAAGAAACTTGAACTCTCCCCTAAAGATATAGCCGGTATTGGTATAACCAATCAGCGCGAGACAACCATCGTGTGGAATCGTCACAGCGGCGAGCCGGTTTATCCGGCAATCGTCTGGCAAGATAAACGAACATCAGCTTTCTGTGAAAAATTAAAAAATGACGGATTATCCGATACATTTCAGGACAAAACAGGTCTGATCATTGATGCTTATTTTTCTGCAACTAAAGTACATTGGATATTGGAAAACGTATCCGGTGCACGAAAAAAAGCGGAAAACGGCGATCTTTTATTTGGTACAGTGGATACTTGGATCATTTGGAAATTAACGAGCGGAATACTTCACATTACAGATGTTTCAAACGCCTCGAGAACAATGCTTTTTAATATTCATTCTCTTGAGTGGGATAAGGAATTACTCGAACTTTTCAATATTCCCGAAAAAATGCTGCCCGAAGTAAAAAATTCTTCCGATAATTATGGCAAAACCGACCCGGAACTTTTTGGGGGTATTTCTATCCCAATTTGCGGGATTGCGGGAGATCAACAAGCTGCTTTATTTGGACAGGGATGTTTTGAACCCGGCATGGCCAAGAACACCTATGGTACCGGTTGTTTTATGCTTATGAATACCGGGCAAGAGGTTGTGAGGTCTGATCATGGATTGTTAACCACCATCGCATGGGGGGTGGACAATAAAATCACTTATGCACTGGAAGGCTCGGTCTTTATGGCTGGTGCGGCAATCCAGTGGTTGCGTGATAATTTGCAGATCATCAAAACAGCTGCCGCTTCAGAAGCCGCAGCCGAAAAATTAAAAGATAATGATGGTGTATATTTTGTGCCCGCCTTCAATGGCTTGGGTGCTCCCTATTGGGATATGGATGTCCGTGGTACACTTAGCGGCTTAACTCAGGGTTCCACCGCTAACCATATTATTCGTGCAACTCTGGAATCTATCGCCTACCAAAGTAAAGATGTCTTAGCGGCCATGGAGCAGGATTCCGGTGTTAAACTCGCTGCCTTGAATGTTGATGGCGGAGCAACTGCTAATAATTTCCTTATGCAATTTCAAGCCGATATACTTTCATGCCCGGTTTGTCGCGCACCTCAATTGGAATCTACTGCTCTTGGTGCCGCCATGTTGGCGGGATTAGTTTGCGGAATATGGACAATGGATGATTTCGCAAAAAGCAAAAAAGGTATCGTCTGCTTTGAGCCCAAGATGGATAAAGGTTCACGGAATAAATATTATACGGGGTGGTTGAAGGCCATTGCACAAGCAAGAGA
>CAYPTO010000194.1:0-3316 GCA_964413625.1 uncultured bacterium | reverse complement strand
CTTTTTCTAAATTCCGTCACATGACAGATTGTTTATACATCCAGATTTTTTACATATTTTGCGTTTGTCTCAATAAAATTACGCCGGGCTTCCACATTCTCCCCCATTAGAATTGAGAACATGTGATCTGCCGCCATTGCATCATCAAGATTAACTTGGCGAACAGTTCGTGATTCAGGATCCATTGTGGTGCTCCAGAGTTGATCGGGATTCATTTCTCCCAGACCTTTATAACGAGACAAATTGATCTTGGCCGAACGTTCTTTTTTCATTCGTGCCATTAACATTTCCAGTTCACTATCATCGTAAGCATAGCGTTCCACTTTTCCTTGTTTCAATCGATACAAAGGTGGTTGGGCAATATAAACATGCCCATACTGCAGAAGATCGCGCATTTGGCGGAAGAAGAAGGTTAAAAGCAGCGTACGGATGTGAGCACCGTCCACATCAGCATCAGTCATAATGATGATCTTATAGTAGCGAATCTTTTCCACATCAAAATCATCTCGAAGGCCACCACCGATGGCAGTAAACAACGCCTGGATCTCTTTATTTTGTAAAATGCGGTCATACCTTGCTTTTTCAACATTCAGGATCTTGCCTCGCAGAGGAAGGATCGCCTGAAACCGTCTGTCTCTTCCCTGTTTAGCCGAACCACCTGCAGAATCTCCCTCAACAATATACAATTCGCAGTGTACCGGATCTTTGACCGAGCAATCCGCCAGCTTACCCGGCAAACCACCAATTTCGAGAGCATTCTTTCGGCGTGTTAACTCACGAGCCGTTCTGGCAGCTTCGCGGGCTTTGGCTGCCATAACAGATTTATCTATGATCTTTTTTGCAACACTCGGATTAGTCTCAAAAAACTCATTTAGATTCTCCATGACAATACTGTCAACAATACCCTTAACCTCACCGTTACCCAATTTGGTCTTTGTTTGTCCTTCAAACTGTGGTTCGGGAACTTTAACGGACAAAACGGCGGTGATACCTTCACGTGTATCTTCTCCGCTTAGTGAAAAATTGTTCTTTTTTATTACTTTGAAAAGATTGTTCTTTTGAGCGTAATTGTTCAAAGAACGGGTCAGGGCAGTTCTTGCCCCGGTAAGGTGAGTTCCACCTTCAATGGTATTGATACAATTTACATATGAAAAAAAATTTTCATTGTATGCATCGTTGTACTGGAACGAAAATTCAACGCTGATATTATCGCGCTCACCTTCCATATAAACAGGCTTGGGATGAAGCGGGGTTCTTGCTTCATTCAAATAAGAAACAAATTCTTTAATGCCGCCTTTGTAGTGAAAAACATCTTCTGTGTCATTACGCTCATCTTTAAGCACGATATGAACATCTTTATTCAAGAAAGCAAGCTCACGCAAACGTTCCCGTAAGATATTGTATTCAAAGATACTTTCCGTAAATATACTGTCATCTGGTAAAAAATTAACGATTGTACCGGTATGTTTAGATTTACCTGATTCAACTAATTTTGTCGTAGGATCGCCATACGCGAATTCCTGCTTATATATTTTATTATTACGAAAAATTGTTACTTTGACGTGTTTTGAAAGTGCATTAACAACCGAAACACCCACACCATGAAGTCCGCCGGAAACTTTGTAGCTTCCGTGGTCAAATTTACCGCCGGCATGCAACACGGTCATAATCACTTCCACGCCGGGTTTCTTTTCAGTGGGATGCATATCTACCGGCATACCTCGACCATCATCTTCAACGCTAACGCTATTATCCTTATGGACAGTGACGGTGATCTTATCGCAATAACCCGCCAATGCTTCGTCAATTGAGTTATCAACTACTTCATACACCAAATGATGCAAACCACGTTTTCCGGTATCGCCGATATACATTGCGGGACGTTTGCGGACAGCCTCCAGCCCCTGTAATACCTTGATTTTATCTGATTTATAATCGCTTACACTACTACTGTACATATATCTCCTTACTATAAGTTACGAGTGATATTCCCGCAGGTTATTGAAAATGAATATCTCGAATAATACCCGCTCCGAATTTCTCTTCATATTTTTTAAGTATCTGCGGCTTTAGCATACTCAATTCCTGACGCCAAGTGCTGTTTTTAACACTGACGTATAATGTTCCTTTTACAACTCTTACAGGTACCGAAACCTGTGCAACTACCTTACCCACCACAACATTCCAATCACGTAAAGCCCGGTGTTCAAGCATGGCATTCCCACCGGCAATTCGAGCGACTATCCTGTCTATTGCGGAGTTGATTTTTCTCATGCCCAAATATAATAATATTAGTACTACTTAGCTATTATTATTATACATTAATTATTAGAAATAATGGATATCTAGAGGCTTGTTCAAGCGCTAATAATATTATATTTTTATCATTTTTCAAAACCAAAAAATAAAAAGCGTTTTTAACTTCCATCTATAAACCCTATATTTTGAACAAATGATAAAATACTGAGGTAAAGTTGCTACAGGATCCGAAAAAAATATTTGATGTCAATGCGCCAAGCATCCGGGAATTGATAAAAGAACGAAACTGGAACAATCTGATCGAAAAGAACAGAATAGTTCGCATTCTGAATTTTGTAAAAAACGATATTGTATTCGGTTTTTCAAAAAAAACCCTTCTTCCCGCTTCCCAGATCTTGAGTGAGGGACGGGGGTATTCTATAACAAAAAGTATTTTATTAAAAACACTGCTCGATTCATGCGGCGTTCTGTGTCGTTTTCATGCCTTTATGGTTAAAAAAGATCTGTACCAGGGATTGGTGAGTCCTCTAAAATACAATATGCTTCCCAATAATTTGATCAGCGCGTGGGTTGAGGTTTTTTATGATAACCAATGGCTTGTTGCCGATGGTGTATTGCTTGATGCCGCATATTTTGAAAGTCTGCAAAGTAATTTTCACGAAGCGCAAAAAGAATTTGCCGGATTTGGCTGTTCTATTTTTCTTGAAGGTGATATTTATACCGCTTGGAACGGCAGGAATCATACTTATTGTCAGCGAGCTGCCATTACTCGCGATTTGGGCATTATAAAGGAATTCGAGTGGTTCTTTACCGAATTCACTAAGGATTTTAAGCAATTGGGTAAAATATCTCCGAAATTTGCCAACAAAGCCATACACAGCCGAAGATTCCCTAAATAAACGTTGAGAGTTAAGAGTCAATTTCCTTCGTTCAAGCGCTTGAGAACAGGATAGCACAATATATTTCTATATGGACTTCCCACCTTCTCACCTTCTCACCCCTCTTACCTTCTCACCCCTCATGCTTCTTTTTTCTTTATAACCCTTTTCCTGGGTTT
>CAYPTO010000193.1:0-3325 GCA_964413625.1 uncultured bacterium | reverse complement strand
AAAGTGATCATAGATATAGAAACCGGCACCGGTTTTTCAGCTAAGAATTTGCAATACTTTACCCGGGTTTCATTGTCTATGCCACCGCTATCTCCGGTTTTATGGTTATTGCCCGCAGAGTATGATGCATTTATGTATATGTAATAATGTCTTGACATTCTCAACAATAAAGCATTAATTATTATCATGAAACGAATTGTTCCTATAATCATTTTTATCCTACTTGCTGTCTCTTGCAGCACGGTACCGGTAGGGGATACACCACGTAACACCCTAGATTGGCCGGGAACATACAAATGTGATAAAATGACCATTACTTTGAGAGCAAACAATACCTACAGGGCACAAATCGGAGATGTTGAAGTACGCTCCAGTTTTCATTGGGGCCGGCAGGGGCAAATCATTTGTTTAAATCATTTTAAAGCTGAAGGACCTTATGAAAAGTTTTTGGTTGGAGAAAACGTGCTTATACCTCTAAAGAATTTAGGTAAGCAAAAGAAGGATGCTCAGAAGCTGATTAAGATCAAAAAATTATGATATAAACCACAGAAAGCAATAAAACCTCACACACCTGCGCACCAAAGCCCCGATGCCTCGGGGTTCAGGATGTACTGTTTTTTTAATTTTTGTGCCTTGATCTACTTGGTGCCTTTGTGAGAGGTCTATTTCATCAGGTAATTTACTTTAGCGCAGCGCGATAAGGTATCATTTGGTCACAAAGCAAATGCCATCATGTAAATCCTGTTATCCCGTCTAAAGAATCCCCTCAGGCAAGGGCATCCTCAATAATGATCGTTAACAACTTAGGAAAATCGATTCCTTTCGCTTTCGCAGATTTTGGGACTAAGCTCGATGCCGTCATCCCCGGGAGAGTATTGGCTTCGAGAAGATATATTTTTTCATCTGCTGTCATACGGAAATCAATACGAGCATAATTTTTTAGGCCCAAAGCCATGTAAACTTTGACCGCATCGCTCTGCATTTTCTTAGTGATCTCATCACTTAAAGGCGCGGGAACTTTATATTCGGTCTTTTTGCCCATGTATTTGGCTTTGTAATCGTTCACGCCATGCGGATTTACTTCAAGAATGGGATAAGCTTCACCCTTTACAACCGGAATATCGAACTCACGTCCGGGAATAAAATCTTCTATGATTACCATATCACTGAATTTCAATGCCTCGGCTGTCGCATTATAAATATCGCAAGGCTCTTGAATTATGCTCAGTCCGACGGATGATCCCGAATCATTCGGTTTAATCACCAGCGGAAATTTAACCTTGTCCGGAGCATGAACAGCTTGCTCGTGCAGTTCCTCCTCCGCACAGTTCACACCTACATAGCGTGCAAGAACTTTTGTTTTGTATTTATCCATCGCAAGAGCAGATGCTTCATAACCAGATCCTGTATAAGGGATCACGGCTTTTTCAAGCATACCGGCGATCACGCCGTTCTCACCATTGCCGCCATGAAGGGCATTGAAGACCAAATCTACTTTCTCTTCTTTTAAATAGGAAATATATTCAATAAAAATATCGTCATTCAATTGTGCCATGCCTTCGAAATCCATATTCTCCATTGAAATATTTTCCAGTCCTGCGCGAAATTCATTTATCTTATCCAGCGGTGTTGCAGGGTCAAGAAATAGGACCTCGTGTCCCAGTTTTTTCAGGGCTTTTGCAATAGCTGTCCCGCTTGAGAGTGATACCATTCGTTCGGGTGAAGCCCCGCCCAGTAAGACACAAATTTTCATTTCAAGATTCCTTTAGGCTAATATTTTTTCAACCGCATCCTGCAGGTTTTTTGTTTGAATATAGGGGACTTCTTCTTTATCACATTTTACTTTGGTCACAAGTCCCCAACCTTGCTCTACCAAATAGAAGGGGATCTTCAATCGCTTAGCTGCCCGGGCATCGCCAAAGCCGTCACCGACAAATACCGCTTCTTCCATGATAATATTATGTTCACGTTTTGCACGCAGGAACAAACCGACCTCCGGCTTGCGGCAGTTACAGCCGTCATCGGGAGTATGCGGACAATAATAATATTCCTCAATATGACCGCCCTTGGCCTCGGCACGACGAATAACTTCATCAAAGATCTGTTCGGCTCTACGACGTGAGATCAGTCCCTTACCAATGCTAGCCTGATTACTGACCACAATAATGCGCAGCCCGGCGTCACTCAATTTTTTGAGAGCACCCGGTACTCCCCGCTGTATCTTTATATCGTCTATGCTCAGCAGGTAATCGGGCACATCGGCATTCAACACACCATCGCGATCCAGAAATACAGTTGTTATTTTCATGAGTGTATTTTATTGAAAATATCGCATGCATACAAAACAAAAAGTGTGGAAATAGTGGAATGTCTGCAATCCGTAGGCCTACTACGCTGGCCTGTCTTTCATAGCACAAAGTGCGAAGTAGGAAGTAGGTTCGGCTACATAGACTGTACCTCGGCGTAGGTGGACGTCACGTTTTACCATCGTATCATATCGTATCATTTTGCAAATACCGTCAGTATAATGACTGTATTTACATTAATTCCGTCATCGTACTGACGGTATTAACATTTTCCTTGCTATTCAATAATTTCAATCATATATTGTTTTCAGGGCTTATTAAACATGAAAACTGTTCACCGTGTTTTACAAAACGAAATAGAAAAACGTCTTCAACCCGGTAAGGTAATGTTACTTTTCGGTGCGCGTCGTGTCGGTAAAACTGTACTTATTAAAGAAATATCCTCTGCCTTTGATGGAAGCACTTTATTCTTGAATGGAGATGATAGCCATGCTGTCTCCATCCTCAATGAAAGATCAATTTCGAATTATCAGCACCTGCTGAAGGGGATAGATCTTTTGATCATTGACGAGGCACAAAATATTCCGGATATCGGAGAAAAATTAAAGCTAATCGTTGATCATGTTGACAGGATCAAGATAATCGCAAGCGGTTCTTCTTCCTTTGATCTACAGAATAAAGCAGGTCAGCCTCTGGTAGGAAGAAGTAGCACATTTCATCTTTTCCCTTTTTCACAAGAGGAATTACGGCCTGAAGAAAATGTTCTAGAAACAAAACAAAACTTTGAACTTCGATTGCTATATGGTTCCTACCCGGAATTATCACACATCAACACATTGAATGAAAAACGCGAATATCTAAATGAAGTAACAACAGCATATTTATTGAAAGATATTTTAAATTTTAATGGTATTCGCAATGCCGCCAAAATGCGGGATCTGTTAAAAATGATCTCCTATCAGGTGGGATCCGAGGTGTCTGTCGAAGAACTTGGATCTAATCTCTCAATTAGCAAAAAT
>CAYPTO010000192.1:0-3351 GCA_964413625.1 uncultured bacterium | reverse complement strand
CAAAAGAAGGAATTGCTCATATAGACTTAAGCGATGGTTCAAAAGATCTTAGCCCTCTTTTTGATACTCTTATTGATTATATCCCCGGACCGGAAGCGGACGATAAAGCTCCCGTGTCTTTCCTGGTTACGAATTTAAGTTATGACAATTATGTCGGCCAGATCGCGATCGGTCGCTTATTGAATGGTGTGATCGAGTTCAATAAACCTTATGCACATTGTAAAAAAGATAGCATAAATACAAATATTAAATTTTCTGCCTTATATACCTTCAAAGGCCTAAAACGGATCCCGGTAGAAAAAGTTTACGCAGGTGATATTATCGCACTTGCCGGCATTGACAAGATCAATATCGGTGACTCTATATCAGAAAATGAAAACCCTGTGGCCTTGCCAAGGATCACGGTGGATGAACCCACAATATCCATGTTATTCTATGTGAATAATGGTCCTTTTGCGGGCACCGAAGGTAAATTTCTTACTTCTCGTAATATTAAAGAGCGTTTGGATCGTGAGGTTCTCAGTAATGTTTCAGTTCAAGTAAAGCCCACCGAACGTGCAGATGCTTTCGAAGTCTGTGGTCGTGGTGAATTACAGATGGCCATTCTGATTGAGACCATGCGACGTGAAGGGTTTGAACTTTTGGTTTCAAAACCTCATGTTATTACACGAGAAATTGATGGTAAAATTCATGAGCCTGTCGAGCATGTCCATATTGAAATCCCTGAAGAGTTCATTGGTATTGTAACGGAAAAACTTTCCAAGCGAAAAGGCCGTATTCACAGTATGGTTAATAATGGCATGGGATACTCCCATCTTGAATTTCGCGTACCTTCACGAGGAATGATCGGTTTTAGAAGTCAGTTTTTGACCGATACAAAAGGAAGAGGTATTATGAACAGCCTTTTCCATGGCTTTTCACCCTGGTTTGGAGATATACCGCAGCGTAACACCGGTGCCATAATTGCCGACCGTCCCGGAAAGGTAACGGCTTATGCCAGTCTTGCAATGGAAGATCGTGGAACTTTGATTGTCTCTGTTGGAGATAAGGTCTATGCAGGAATGGTTGTGGGAGAACGCAATTTACCGCAGGATCTGCGTGTTAATATTGTCAGAGAAAAAAAACTGACCAATATGAGGGCCTCAAGTTCAGATACGACTGTAACCCTTCATGCCCCTAGAATTTTAACTCTGGATCAAGCAATAGAATTTATTTCAGAAGATGAAGTAGTGGAGATCACTCCAAAATCTGTCCGTTTACGTAAATTCTATCTTGATAACCGTTTAGGTAAACAATAATTACCATTTTCTTGATGTAATAAATTTATTCTTCCACTCTATTTTATATTAGATGAAATGAATTTGTGTTCGGTGCCAGACATCTTTAGGCAAAATTAAACCCAACTTTCATAATGACAAAATAATTACCCGTGATGTCGGCAATCCATGTATGGATAAGATATTTGCAGATTGGAATATTGATTTCATCCTTTTTTAAATTCACTATTTACTCCGCTCGTACTCATTGATGATAATAACACTTATCTTTCCGCTAATTCCAGTGCTTTGGAAAAGATCCATCAGGATCTAAATAAAAAAACAGGAGATGTGTTCGTTTGCGAAAGCGCACATTTTGAAGGCAATTGCGATCATACGGTTCATTTTGGTGAATATCAGATGCTAAAGCTGATCAATGATACCTATGAAGGAAAAAATACTTTCTGTCATATCCCCGTTATATTTATTGAGAAATAAGGCGATACCCGGCAGAAATTAAATTTTGAATTGGCCGCTGAAAAGGTCAATAATCTTATTCTGCTAAGAATTAACAATCACAAATAAAAATATTTAAAATTTATTCATATGAAAAATAGAAATCCATATTACTATATTTCCACTTATCATCTACTTTTAGTTTTAATGTGGAAAAGCCATGCATTTCGATAATGTTGCCTGTCATCTTATTGACAACATAGAAAACCTCATCAACAAACCAATCAATTAACTTACTTTTTGGTTTCATTTGTAATACAATACATCCCGGTCGTTCATAATCAGAATCATCAATCATCACAACTTTCATTTTAAGAAGACGTGTAATATCAGAAGCAAAAATATAAAATTCCACTGATCCACCTTTTTGCAGTGTATCCAGATAGCTCCTAATAACCATTTGCTGATTGGGAGCAAACACAAGCGGAGATTTTAGATCCCTGGTAATGATCTTTTCTTTTCCATTTTTAATATGTTTTAGCTCAACTTTTTCACCTTTTCGCTCCAAACTGGAAAATTCACCAATTTGATAGAACTGAAAAGAATTATAAAATGGTTCATTATTTACAAGTATCAACTTATCTTCTACATATATTTCACCATCCGGCGTATAATAGAAATGGTTAATAAAGATACTATCACCTTTTTCTTTTATCGTATTTGTATGAGTATATGCAAGAAAATCGGGTTGATCGGCCGGAAATATATTTGCATGAAAAATATCGCTCGAATAAGCAAGGGAAAATCCGAAACCCAAAAGGGCAAAAATCACCAGGTAAATATTAGTTTTTAGCATTAAATTTAAGATCCTTAATGTCAAGTTAATGTAAATTACAATCCAAGAAAAGCCTCAACTACAGCATCATTTACGGCTCTGCGTACAGGTGTGACCGATTTCTTATCCTGGGGATAAACACGATTTGTCAACAATATGATGAAAATATCTTTTTTATGATCTATCCAAGCGCATGTCCCGGTATATCCGGTATGCCCGATTGCCGTTTCTGATAACTTATTACCTGCAGAACTCCTATAATTATTTACGCTCCAGCCATACGCCCTTGTCCCGGACTGCAAAGTAATGAATGGATGAATAGTTTTTTCTGAAACATATGTTCTGCCATTGTATTCCCCTTTGTTCAATATCATCTGGCAAAACTTAGCGATCTCGGGTCCGGTTGAGAACAACCCCGCGTTCCCCGAATAACCTTCTAATGAGTATGCAAGAGGATCATGCACTATACCTTGACGAAGTATTTCTACGCCGGTACTATCACCAATTGTTGGTAAACAATATTGCTTTAAATCTTCTCTCGGAGAGAACATGGTCCTTTCCATTCCCATGGGATCTGTGTAAACCTCTTTGTAAAATTTCCACATTGGCATTCCGGTAGCAACTTCAACAACTCGCATTAATGTAATAAAATTAAGACAACTGTATTTATAGTCTCCCAGTTCACGGGACATTTCAATATTCATGATTCTTCCCATAGTTTCCTGAGCGGACTTCCCTGCCTGAGTATAAGCAGGCAAGCCACTATTATGCATAAGCAAATGTTTGACTTTGATCACATCTTTT
>CAYPTO010000191.1:0-3381 GCA_964413625.1 uncultured bacterium | reverse complement strand
TTTTTTGTTTTTATTTACCCACTCTATAGCAGATTTTAGTTCTTCCAAAAATATTTCTGTCAATTCAGGATGTTTCCGGATAAATTCACCTTTTAGCACTACTCCGGCATTGGGGAAACTTCCAAACCCGGGATTGATCTTATTCCAGATCTCATTATATGATATTACTGAAATATCCGTATTTCTGTCTTGCATTATCTTAATTGCGTAGCTGGCTTCCGGTTCGCGTAAAATTACCGTATCCGCTTTGCCGGAAATAAAATCGGTATAAATTTCTTCCGGTCTGCCGAAGGGTTTCCCAAATACAAATTTGAAATCATTTGGATTTAAACCGCTTGCTTTGATCAAATATTTAGTGATCTTTGCCGGTGGAGCTTCCTCAAATAAGGGAGTATAAATTTCTTTTCCAATAATATCCTTAAAATTGTCAGCTTTACGGCGACTTAACAATACAAAATTATCCCAAACAAATAGAGCAGGTATTTTAATATCATTATTTCTTAATTTTGCTGATGTAATAAGTGCCGAAAAACTTATATCAGCTTTTCCATTTGTTATCCATGCAAGATGTTTTTCGGTTTCTTCCCAAACTTTCAGTTCCTTGATATTTATGTGTTCTCTGATCTTTTTAGATTGAAGTAATCTCATCATTACCGGATATGCAACAGGAGTTGCAGATTGAATTACAACATCAACTTTAGAAGAAGATGTTTTATCCTGATGTTCCTTGCTTATTGTTTTATACAAATATATCCAAAACTCACCTGATTCTTTTTGTTCTGTTACATGTTCAAAGCCCATTTCTGAAAGCATATTTATCAGAGGATGAGGCTCAAAACGCTGGATAAGAACAAATCCGTTACCTTCATTTATGTCATAAGCTTTTTTTATAATAATATCAAACGGATCCGTTGTCATTGATCTTACATCAAGAGTTTCAAATTTATTCTTCCGTTCTTGCCATGGAACGGTTTTCTCTTTATTCTGAGAATTAAATATTGATACTTTGTATTTTTCATTTTTCTCAATATTAAAGATAAGATCAAGTCCGTTTACCACTTTTAATAATTCATTGGGCTTTTCTTCCGAAATAATAACAATATTTTCTTGAGGTCCCAGTTTGGAAACTTTTTGAATTAATTCGTCAATTGTATTATTGTTATAAATATACCGTTCTGTGACCTCATCCCATGTTAAAGCAATGCTTTTATCTTCGATCTCATCTACTATTTTCTGAATGCAATTCGGCATGCTTTCCAATAACTTGTCTTCTACGCCGAGAAACTTGTTGATGGTATGTAAAATTTCACAAATTGATATTCCGCTTACTTTCGCGGCATCATTAAAACTGGCAAAACGTGCGAGCGTATTAAATAATACCGGATTAAGCATCCGCTTGAACTTTGGAGAAAAGTCAATCAGTACATTTTTTAATTCCGGATGCTTTTCAAATGTTGTTCTAATATTTGATGATCCCAAAATTACTGCAATATCCTTTGTATTATCAGCCTCATTTGCGTAAATCGCATTTACTGGACAAATATTCAAGGCCTTTTCACATTGCAATGCTTCATTGTCACTCTCAGGTTGTTTCTTTATATAGGCTTTATTGGCATCATTCATCACAAAATTATCTTTTGCAACCTCTACACAGGCTCTACATCCTATACATTTTTCTAAAACATTATATCTTTTCATTTCTACCACTCTTTTTTTGGGGAAAATATACTATGAAATGTTAAATTCAAAGGTTATTTTTATGTCCATAGCTTTGTAATCAATGTAATTTCTTTCTTTATACTATAGTTCAATGAATCGTCTCAAAATTCCCAGATATACTGTTTCTTCATCATCAATTTCTATGGTATAAGTGCTACAAAGGAAATAATCTTTACGTATTGTGAAGGATTTTATTATGGGTGATACAAACAGATTTGTCAATGCACCTTCAAGCGTTGACTCCGATGATTCAATTGCCTTGTTCTCTAACCATTTAAAGAAATCTTCTTTTGTAGGATTGGTAACGATCAATGCCACGACCAACACGATCAGTAGGATCCGTGGTTGTCTACTGATATAAGTATTGCGTTTTTTATTCATGCTGAAATATAGTTTATTTTTTCTCGAATTCAAAAATTATATCATATTGCTGTATAAAATCCTTCTACTACCAAAGATACCGACATGCATCTTCCAACTCTATCACATTGTCGGGTTCAATTGAGAAATACTTTATAGACAGATCTTGAGCTATCATTCTCAACGTGACCCCAAGCTTGTTCCCGGCTATGTGTGGGGGAAAATATATCGCGCTTAATTACATAGACGTTGTTTATAAGAGATCAAAACAGGAGCATCCTCATCTATTTTTACAACAAAGGTCACAATGGAAAGGACTGCAGAACGGTCGAAAAAGATAATTTATAAGTCTTAAGTTTAGATATCATGCAATCAATAATTCCAAATTTTGGATCACTTTATCAATTATTTTACTATCAGCTTGATCTATTTTCTCAGATTGACATGCACGCCAATCTGAATTTCTTACCTGATCGGAAAGAATTGTTCCATTGATTTTACCGAAACTTACCTTAACCTCGAAGGGATACCCTTTTATCTTTGACGTGATTGGGCAACATAGAGCAAGTCTTATTTTTGCGTTATATTCTATCCTTAAAATAACAATCGCTGGACGTAAATCACTCTGTTTGTGACCACTTTGAGGTATAAAATTCAATCATATATAATCACCGGGAGCAATAAAGGCTAACATTTTAAATAGACGATCTTTTTTACTCTTAGGTACAAGAACTAACCCTTCTTTTTTTTGAACAAGTTCAACCGTTTAGCTATCATTTATCCCATACTCTTTGACCAGACTAGATGGTATGCGTATCGCCAGACTGTTTCCCCATTTTTTAATAACTGCTTCCATATTTTTCTTCCATAATGGTATATACGTCGTATATACTATTATCAAGTATTAAAATTTAGCTGTGATCTTAATCACAAAATAAGTAAGAAATGACGGAGTTTAAATGACGAAAAAAAAGTTTAATTTATCGCTTTTTCTTTTATCAATGCATTGTCTCTATATTCATAAACGATCGGTTGTCCGGTCGGGATCTCCAATTTCAAGATTTCTTCCTTATTCAGTTCATCGATGAACATAACGATGGAACGCAAACTGTTACCGTGAGCCGAGACAAGAACATTCTTGCCGGCTTCCAAAGATGGAAAAATGTATTCCTTGAAGTATGGAATAGTCCGTTCGGCGGTATCTTTCAGGCACTCTCCATTGGGGGGCGGCACGTCGTATCTTCGGCGCCACTGGTGGACTTGTTCATCACCGTAGCTCTTGGCGGTCTCGGCTTTATTCAA
>CAYPTO010000190.1:0-3445 GCA_964413625.1 uncultured bacterium | reverse complement strand
TAATCCCGTTATCCTGTCAAAAGCCTATCCTGATAATCCCGTTATCCTGTCAAAACCCTATCCTGTACATCCTGTTATCCTGTCAAAAGCCTATCCTGATAATCCCGTTATCCTGTCAAAAAATAGCAATCCCGTCAATGTTTAAAATGCCTCATCCCCGTAAACACCATTCCAATTCCCAATTCATCTGCCTTGGCGATCACTTTTTTATCACGCATAGATCCACCCGGCTGCACAATGGTTTTTATACCCGCTGCATGAGCAATTTCAATATTGTCGGGAAACGGGAAAAAAGCATCGGATACAAGAATCCCCTCGCCCATTTTCTTATGGATTGTATCTTCCCAATTATCCTCTTGATTACATTCATTTAACAGATTTTCATGGCAGCGTTTGATGGCCAATTCGGTTGAATTTAAACGATTTGGTTGACCACAACCCATCCCTAAAAGCTGACAATATCCCTTATCAACTTTTCGCACAACACAAATTGCGTTTGATTTTAATTGGCGAACAGTTTTCAGACCGAAATCCAGTAGTTCATCATCAATTACCGGATTAACTTTTGTCACACAGTCCATTTTATCTTTGATCTTCAGATCTGAATTCTGGTACAAGAGAGCATTGTGTAAAAATTTCATATCATTTTGCGGAGTCAGGAAATGGGAATCGTATTCCACTACTCTAAGATTTTTATTTAAATAGAGATATTCAGCAGCTTCTTCGGTAAATCCGGGGGCAACGATGATCTCGACAAATTTACGTTGTGAGCGATCTGTCGCATCCAAATAGAAAAACTCAACCGTTTCTCTTGTAACGACCGTGTTAAAAGCAATAACAGATCCAAATGCAGAAATAGGGTCACCCGCCCATGCATATTCCAAGACTTTGCGTTGATCATCACCCGTACACAAACCGCAAGGATTCGCATGTTTGATCACGGCACATCCATGCTGACGCATATCCCGTATTGATTCAATGGCTCCGTACATATCCACCATATTGTTATATGATAATTCTTTACCGTGCAGAATCTTCATATCAAAGTAACTATTATTAGCATCGCGTTGACGTAAGAAATAACCATCCTGATGAGAATTCTCGCCATAGCGTAATTTTTTGGCTTGATCAAAAGCAAGACGAACCGATAATTCACCGGCTTCTGAATCCATAGTCGTTGCGATAAGCGCATCGTAGTCAGCTGTATGGTTGAAAGCCTTGCGCATTAGATCAAATCGGGTCTCTTCTTTTAGGGCACCGTCATTTTCCGCTAATTCTCCCAATATAACAGGATAATCCTCCGGATCAACAACCGTTGCGACATATTTGTAGTTCTTTGCTGAAGCCCGGATCATGGTCGGACCGCCAATATCAATATTTTCGATCAAGGTAGGTAGATCTGCTCCCTGAGCCTTTACTTTGGCAAAGGGGTATAAGTTGCACACCACCATGTCGATCGGCTCTATGCCAAGCGCTGAGGCCTCTTTAGCATCTTTTTCACGATCATACAGCAAAGCGGATTCAATTTGAAAGGAGATCGTTTTCATTCTACCGCCAAATGCTTCGGGATTCCCGGTAATAACAGAGATATCGGTGACAGATATGCCTGCTTCTTTAAGCACTTTTTTTGTTCCGCCGGTTGAAATGATCTCACAATTTTTCCGTTCTAAAGCCGCGGCAAAATCAATAATGCCTGTTTTATCCGATACACTGATCAGCGCACGTTGAATCTTGATCATGATTATTCGCTCTCCTTATTAATTTTCCTTATCAATACATTATCTACAAAGGTTTGTTCACCATTTTCGTGCTTCACCAGAAAAAATGCGTCACCACTGTACTGGAAATTTCTGATCACAATTCGACGTTCAGTGGAATATTTATAAAAATAGTGCAAACTGATATGTTCAAGAGTTGGAAATTTTAGTTCTTGCGTTGATATGGGTAAAAGCTCTTTCATGCCGGGCATAACAATATCCACATGAATAACGTACAAGAGGGCATGTATGTCTTTAATATCTTTGTCAACTCGGTAGTCATCAATTTTTAGCGGTTTATATCCCCATTCACTGTATATCTTTCCGGATCTTAAAGATTCGGGCGCTTCATACCACGAAATATGATGTGTATCTTGGATCTCTTGATAAAATTCCTGATATGAAGAGGTAATAACTTGAAGATCTTTTGCTTCTTGTATACTACGGGGCAGATCAATAGCCCAAAAAACACATAATCCGGTTAAAATGATTGTTTCAAGGATTCGTATAAATCTTTTATCAGGATCAAATATCCAAAATATAACCATCAGGGTCAGCGGTAAAACAAAGGGCAATGTTCCATATACGGCATCCATCCAATGTATATGGCTTAAAGTCATAAAAAAGCGAACCCAATCTGCAAATGCCAAACAGGCGATCGCCGGCATCCAGACGGAGGCGGCAAGATGAAAACGCGTCCCTTTCAACCAAATGAACAAGATCATTAAAAGCGAAGTCAACATGAGAATGATCAATTCCGCAAGTGAATCACACAAGGTAAAAGAAAGACCTATTTTTTGGGTAAAATAAGCCATCATACCAATACGAATAACAATGTATATTCCCATCCCTATTAATAACCTAATAATAAATTGTGCGGTAGTCGAATAATATTGAACTATTTTCAATCGTTGATGTTTTGCTTTTTCGAGATTGCTTTGCATAATAAATTCAAATTCTTGATTCACAGTATGGGCGAGTCTCAACTCGCCTTTACATTACCTTAATTCTTGCTTTCTATTTTTGAAATAATATTTCTAAATATCATCATTCCTTCACCATCTTCTGATATATTGGGGTTCGTGCGTTTTTTGCCGGCCCAATCCGGATGATTGTAAAGTGATAAATAAGCTTCGGGATGCGGCATCAGCCCAAATACTTGCCCACTGATATCACAAAGTCCCGCGCAATTCAATTCCGATCCATTTGGATTTGCGGGATAATCCACTGTGGAATTCCCCTCTTTATCGGTATAAGTAAGAACATTCAATTTTTTCTCTAATATGGCCGATCTGATTTCATCATCACGTATAATTAGCTTACCTTCACCATGTCGCACAGGCAAATCCATGCCCGTAATACTTTTATCGCTTAGAAAAGGTGTCGGATTATCGGGTGTAATACTGCAATGCACCCATCTATCCTCAAATTTTCCCGATGCATTATTTGTCAGAGTGACTTCCTGTTCATAGTTACCGCCGATATTGGGCAGTAATCCCATTTTTACCAAGGCTTGAAAGCCATTGCAGACTCCAATGATATATTTACCGTCTTTCAGGAATTTGCTGATCTCGTCAATGAACAGTTTCCCGGAATGCATTTTTTTGAATTTAAATTTATTCGCAAGAACTTTTGCCGAACCGATATCATCACCAAAAGAAAAACCACCCGGAAAATTCAAGATATCA
>CAYPTO010000189.1:0-3457 GCA_964413625.1 uncultured bacterium | reverse complement strand
CTAACGAATATCTCTATACCGGCATTTGCCCTAAACTACCGCTCCTTTTCAAGAACTCGCTAACGTTGATGTTCTGGCTTAAAAATGACGAATTCACAGCACCTGCAAAGGGGCCACGCATCATCCAAACCGCTATGTCATTAAAGGGAGGAAACGGTTCGTCTATATGGGTGCGATGGCTATGGAATTCAAGAGATGAGGCTTTTGCCGAGGCTCCGCGGCGGGCACGTGCAAGCGTGTGGATTTGGAAAACCGCCGGTGGACAGGGGATAAACTCAAGGTCACTTCTTGAGGCAAATAAATGGCATCATATCGCTATCGTTATTAATCCGAAAGACAACGAGGGGAAATATGTCCGACTCTATGTAGATGGCAAATACAACTCCTCTCATATAAGACCAATTTCTTTTAAACCCTTCGACCGCATCTGGATAGGTTCGCAAGAGGGAACCAGCCGTTATACGAAGGGTTTAATTGACGAGATAAGGCTGTATAACCGCCCGCTTTCACCCGCCGAGATAGCATCCGCAGCGCAGAGGCGCCGGGCTACACTCAGCGTATTCAACCCCCAGAGACCCTCGCAATCAGCACAAGGCACACCTCTTACAGCACCTACGGCTATTATATGGAATACCACTCTCGCGGATGCGAACGCGGCATATTTAGCTTCGGGGAAAAAACCTCTTTTGTATTTTACCTCACCACAAGCAAAGGTAAGCAAAAGGGTAGACCAATTCTTTGCCTCTGACAATGGCGTAAGAGCACTACTTTCGCATTTCACATTGCTGCGACTGGATATCAACCAATCGGAAGGGAAACTGATGGCAGAGAAATATCAAATATTCAGAGTCCCCGCCCTCGTTACGGTTGATAGTCAGGGAAACGAGACCGGGCGCATAATAATTTCAGAGGGCATCAGCAATGACCAAATTTCAATGTGGCTAAGGACACAAGCAAAATGATGAAAAACAACCCTTCGCCCGGGAACTAAAATGCCCCGTGAAAGGACAAATTATGAAACTCGGTTGTAGCTATTTTGGCAATCGCATCATTAGACACGTTGCGGAGGATATGAAATACCTCGCAGCCCGACACTTCACTTATGTGGTTCACACTTTCAGCGAGAATGACCTGCTTTTTTATAAGGATACGATAAAAGATATAATTCACATAAGCAAGGATGCGGGATTAGAGACATTTCTTGACCCCTGGGGACTGGGGAAGAATTTTGGAGGCGAGGCTTTCTCAGATTTTATAGTTAAAAATCCCCGAGTCTGCCAGGTGCTCAGCGATGGCAGTCCCGCTCCGATTGCCTGCCCAAACAATCCCGAATTCCGACAATTTATTCATAACCAATGTTTTATATTTTTCTAAAGCTTCTATAGAATTAGCTTCAAATCGCATAACGATTACAGGCTGAGTGTTTGATGCGCGCACTAATCCCCAGCCTTCATCAAAGCGGATCCTTACGCCATCAACTGTAATACAATCATAGTTTTTTGAGAAATATTCAAAGGCTTTTTGAGCAATATCAAATTTAATTTGATCAGATTCTGCATGCATTCTTATCTCTGGTGTCGAAACAAATTTTGGCAATGCATCCAGATAATCACTCATCGGTTTATCAGAACGTGAGAGCATTTGGACCAAACGCGCCGATACATAGATAGCATCATCGTAACCGTAATAATCATCGGCAAAGAAAATATGTCCACTCATTTCACCGCCAAAAGGGCCTTGAAGTTCTTTCATTTTTTGTTTTAGAACACTATGACCGGTTCTCCACATAATTGGTTTACCGCCATTTTTGACCACTTCATCTTCAAGAACCTGACTGCATTTCACATCAAATACAATAGGAGTACCCGGTTTTTTAATGACCTCGGGTAAAAAAAGTGCCATTAGTTGATCGGCCCAAATTATACGGCCCTTATTATCAACAACACCTACACGATCGGCATCTCCATCGTAGGCAATACCTACATCGTATTTTCCGGTTTTCATTAGATCAATTAGATCTTTGATATTCTTTTCCACAGTAGGATCAGGATGATGATTAGGAAATGTACCGTCAATTTCACTATATAATTCAGTTAACTCTACATTGAGTGATTTAAACAATTCGGGTGCGACCAATCCGCCTGCGGCATTTCCCGAATCAATGACAACTTTAATTTTACGTTCAATTTTGATCTTAGATAAAAGCTCCTCAAGGTAAGAGGCTTTAATAGTATCATCAGTCGAAAATGAGCCCTTCCCTGCTTCAAAATCATTTGCAAGAATTAAAGCCTTGATCTCCTGGATCTGGGGGCCGTAGAAAGCTTGTTTATCATAAGAAAGTTTAAAGCCATTGAATTCAGGCGGATTATGACTTCCTGTGATCTGTACGGCAGCATCAACCGGTCGAACGAACTGACAATAATAATTCAAAGGAGTGGGAATAATACCAATATCAACAACATCTAAACCGGTAGAAAGAGCACCTTTTGCAAAAAGTTCTTTTAGTCTGGGAGTCGTAATTCTAATATCTCCACTTAAAGCTAAGTTTTTAGCTCCATTCCTAAGCAGCCAAGTTCCAAAGCCTTTGCCCAAATTAATGACAACATCATCGGTAAAATCATCTTTAACTATACCTCGAATATCATATTCCCTAAAAATAAATTCATTCATTTCAAACCTCATGTTTTATGTGTGTAAATATACACATTTCAAGCATAAATAAAATGTTTTTCAGTACATAAAAAAAGCCCTGTAAACAGGGCTTTAATATCATATTTTAAATTTCCTAGAATTCAAATGCGTAAGAAACACCGAGATTAACGTATGCTGAACCAACAGCTGCGTTTCCACCTTCATTTACAAAAGTTCCCGTAACATCAAAATCAAATGTTTCAGCAAGAACCAATTCTACACCAAGTCCTTCAACAACAAGATCACTGAGATCATAGCATACCATCGCACCTAATTGCAAGCCCAGTAAATGTGCTGAGTATGTTTCATAAATTTGTGCGTCATATTTGATGCCTAAGAAAGGATTAACATCAACAACCGGAATTTCAACAACTTTATCAAAATTATAAAGAGCATCGATATTTAGGACAAATGCATTAATTGTTTCAGCCAAGAAACCTTTAGCGGCTTGATGGTAATATCCGAAAGCGACCTGAGCTGTTAATGGTAAGAACGACGGCATTTCGAAAAAATCACCTAATGGCTTACGAACACCCAATTTAACATCAAATCCATGACCGGTTGTATTGTGGTAATAAGCAAGTGCTGATGTGCCGACTAAACCGGGTTCATTAAAACCACCGGCTACAAAAGCTTTCATACCAAACCCTTCAGCAAAAGCGAATGTTGCTATAGAAATAGCCAATAGAACAACAACGATACGTTTCATTTTTAACTCCTCTATTTTTACCTTATATGTTTACTACGTTAAAACTAATATAGCGCA
>CAYPTO010000188.1:0-3464 GCA_964413625.1 uncultured bacterium | reverse complement strand
ATCTTGGTTTGTCAGTGCTAAAATTTTTCAATTTTTGCGGGCTCTGGAATTGCCATACTATAAAATTTTTATTATTACTGCGATCTTATACAGTCTGGGTACTGCCACATATTTATTGCTCGTTAAGGATTATAATAAAAGCATGAAGCTCGAGATGAGCACATCAAGTTAGGAATGAGCAACTCCGAGGCAAGCCTCGAAGAATTCTATTGATTAAAACTAATCATCACACTCATAAATCCGTTTAACTTATTTAAGTTCTCCTGTTTTCAACTTCATTCCCAAATAAAAAGGGTCCAAAACAATGAACCCTTATATGTTTAATATGTTAGTGGTATTCTATTGCTTTTCATGTTCTTTCTTGATGGCAAGTGCCTGATCGTAAGCTGTTTCATAACGTTTTGCACTATCGTCCCACGAAAAGGATTTTTGCATTGCGCGTTTTTGCATTGCCCTATAATGACGCGGGCGGTCATAATAAGTAGAAACTGCCCATCCAACCGTATTATAAATTGCTCTTTCGGTTGCATCAAAATATTTAAATCCCGTACCTTCGCCCGTTGTTTCATCGTATTGCTCAACGGTGTCTTCCAAACCGCCGGTGGCACGAACGATCGGCAGAGTTCCATATCTAAGCGAATAGATCTGGTTTAGCCCACATGGTTCATATAACGATGGCATAATAAAAAAGTCTGCACCTGCTTCAATTTTATGGGCAAGTGTATTATTGTATCCGATCTGAACTCCGATCTGTCCGGGATATTTATCGGTTAATGAAGCAAAATATGTTTCGAGATCTTTATCGCCGGATCCAAGAATTGCAAATTGCACATCCATATTTTTTACAATGGCTTCGATACTGTTCGCCAACATATGTAAACCTTTTTGTTCCGCCATTCGACTAACGATCCCTATAATGGGAGCCTTATTTTGTGTCAATTCATAATACTCTTGTAACGATTTCTTACATTCGGCTTTTCCGGAAATGTTTTTTACATCGTATTTTTTGGGAATAAGCTTATCGTTCTTTGGGTCCCATTCTGTGTAATCAACCCCGTTTAGGATACCAATATATTGCTCACCCTTCATGTAAAGCATCTTATCAAGACCATAAGAATATTGTGGCGTTAAGGTTTCGTTGGCGTAAGTAGGGCTTACCGTATTAACGATATCAGCAAAATGAATACCACCCTTTAGCAAGTTAATCCCGCCAAAATCTTCAAAAACGTACTGATTAAAATCTTCTTCACGAAAGCCAAGATATGAATAATCGTTTTTGGGATATTTCCCCTGGTAGCCAATATTGTGAATGGTTAAAACGCCCGCAGCACCACCTAAGAATTCATCATTCCAGTGGTGTGTTTTTAGATACGCAAGAGCTGCTGAGGTTTGCCAATCATGTGCGTGAACAATATCAATCTTGACTTGCTTGGTTTTGCACAAGTACATGGCCGCTTGAGATAAAAATGCAAATCGTTTGGGATTATCGAGATAATCCTGCATTGCTAAATTGTGGTACATTCCTTCGCGGAAAAAGTAATTTTGGAAATCGATAAAATAGTACTCGAGATTTTCATTGATCTTTTTCGGGTGGACCAAACACCATTCTTCTGTATTTCCCATCCAAACATTCATAGAAAATGGCGCTTCCTCAGATCGTATCAACTCTGGAGAAATACTGGCATAATATGGCATAACAACCATTACTTTATGTCCCATTTCCGCAAGCGTTTTAGAAAGTGCGCCGGCAACGTCAGCCAATCCTCCGGATTTAGCATAGGGAACGCTTTCTGAAGTTACAAACAAGATGTTGCGTTTTTTGCTCATATTCGCCCTTTCTTTTTATGTGCCCGATTATTTGGGAATATAAAAAACCTGCGTTACTACGTTTACACATAATGCCACAGGTTTTATATACAATTATTTTGTGTTTAGCTTGAATGTAACTGGAATTGAGATCCAGACACCCACATTTCTGTCACGCTGTTTTGCCGGTTTGAATTTAGTTTTCTTGATCGCCTTAATTGCAGCCTCATCCAGTCCGGTACCGGGCATGCCTTTTAAGATCAAACAATGTTCTACATCACCATTGGCATTAATAAAAGCCTGAACATTAACCTTGCCTTCAATACCTGCTTCTTTTGCAATTTCGGGATAAACCGTATTGCGAGAAATGGCAGCTTGACCGCCAATGGGTGTTGGGGGCTCATCGTAAGGAATAAATTCAACTACGATCCCACCGTCGCTATTACTTGGTGGTGGAGGTGGTGCATCAATTGCTTCATAATCATCAAAATCCATATCGTCGATCGTGAAGTCTTCTGATATCTCTTCATCTTCACTCATAACCGGAATAGAGGGGCGTTGCTGTGGTGCTTGCATTTGCTGAAGTTCGATTTGTGGAACTTCTTCAGATTGTATAAATTCAATAACCGTTTCTTTTTGTATTTGTGATTCGCGCTCAAATTTTGGAAACAGATAGACAAATAACACAACCAATGCTAAAACAACCACAAGTGCGATCTCGGTCATAAAACCGGAACGGGCTTTAAAGCGTTCAAATTGTTTTGCTGGCATTACATGGCTCCTGTTCTATCTATTTAGGTTTTGCTGAATAGTTTACTTTTAGCGCACTGGCATCCCGAAGTTCATTTTGAACATCGGAAATAACCCCCATTTGTGTTTCCTGATCCGACCGCATTGAAATCGTTAACAAGTTGTCATTTATGCGCAAGGGATAGATCACTTCTGAAACATCTTCTACATTCAGCAATTTATCTTGAATGCTGATGTTCCCAGTACGATCGACGAAAACAAAAAGGACCGACCGTTTCGGTGTATCCAGTTTTGCAATAGATTGTGCGCGAGGTAGGTTAACTTTAAGTCCTTCCACTGTCTTTAATGATGTTGCTGCCATAAAAAAGATAAGCAACATAAAAACAATATCAGACATTGAGGAGGAGGGAATTCCGGCTTTTGTTTTTGTTTTTTTCTTTATTGCCATAATGTCTCCTACTGCGTTCCAATAAGTGCTAGTTTTTTGACGTTTGCAGCAATTAACTGATCAACCACATCAATATAGTCCTGATACTTGGTCTTTCGATCCGTTTGAACAGAAAACACCATATTGGGATTGCCTGCTTCCAATTGTCTGGCGCGTATAGCAATCTGATCAACCTGAATGACCTCATCATTAAAGAGGACATCACCGCTGGAATTTACCAATACCATGGTAATGTTCTTGGGGTTCAATTTTATTTCCGAATCACCGGGTGGGGGCAAAACAACCCCTAATCCTTTGTCGGTATCAACATTAGATACCAAAAGGAAAAAGACCAATAACAGAAACGCAATGTCAGACATTGACGAACTCGGGATCTCTGCAGGCGGACGTTTTTTCTTACCTAACATTTGATCTTCCTATCATTTCTGTTTTATTTTTTGATCTGTTTTGTTTCAAGTAT
>CAYPTO010000187.1:0-3476 GCA_964413625.1 uncultured bacterium | reverse complement strand
CTCCATAGGAGCGAAATATCTTATGGAACTATTTACGCGGGTAAAACGCAAGATCTCAAGGTGAGTAAGTGCGATCCGGATTCCACCAATAAAGGACCATAGGACGTTCATAATAAAATTAAGGAAACCACTGCTTTTTTCCTTTCCCTTGATAGCAACGTTAAATGGCATGAGTGTTATGATACCGATTTTAAAAGTTTGTAAAACAAATGAAATGCCGACGATCGTGACCATAAGTACGACACTGGCAACAAAATATTTGATTGCTGTTACCAAACCGCCAAAGATCCGCCAAAGGATATTTCCCGGTAATTTTATGTAGTCTTCTGTTTGATTTTTTTCAATATGAAGACATACGAAATGATTTGAATTGTAAAGAGAGAAAATTTAGGGGATACCCCTCACAATCCCGCACCTTAATACTTCCGCCTATACACCTTTACACCCCACACCTCATACTTTTACTCGAGATACGTTCATTTTTAATTAACATTTCAATCGAAATTGTATTATCTTAAAAACCAAGAAAAAGTAGTAAGGAAGCAATGAAAACAGCTAATGAAATACGTGAATACCTGCTTGATAGCAGATTGAAATTTGCAACAGTTTCAGGTGTTTGGACCACTAAACCAAATTTGATCCGTAAAGTTGATACGAAAGTAAAAGAAATCGATATCATTACAACGAAAAGTTTTCAGGTTCGTCCCAGCACAGGTAATCGTGAACCGATCGTAGCTGAAGTCAGTGTCGGTTCTTATGTAAATGCAGTCGGATTGAGAAATCCGGGAATGAAAAAAGCTTACGAGGAGATTAAAGCACTTCGAAATGAGAAATCACTCAGATCAATTTTAAATATTTCCGTATCGGGGAATTCACCTGAAGATTTTGTCAAGTTAGTGAAGAAATTCGAAGATATTGCCGATATGATCGAACTGAATTTTTCATGTCCTCATGCTAAACCGGGATACGGTGCATCCATTGGAGTGAGTTCTGAACTGGTTAAAGAGTATATGGAAGCGATTCGACCGATCACAAAGATTGCACTTTTTCCAAAGCTGACGCCCAATGTTGAAAATATTGGTGAGATCGCTCGCATCGCAGTAGAAGCCGGCGCGGACGGCCTCGTTGCGATCAATACCGTCGGGCCGGAGACTTATCGGGATCCGACAAGCGATAAACCCGTTTTATATAATCCTAATGGACACGCGGGAGGCCGTAGCGGCGAACACATTTTTGATATAGCTGTCCAAAAAATTAAAGAAATACGAGAAGCAGTCGGTCCGAATATCCCCATTATTGGAATGGGTGGTGTTAGCCGCGGATCGCAGATACGTGCGATCCAACGCGCCGGCGCCAATGTCGTGGGGATCGGCTCCGCGATTGCACGTGTTAAAGATGAAAGATTTCAGGAATATTTTGAAGCTTTGCGCTTTGATACCGAAAATCAAACAGATACGGCAGCATCTTTTCTGTCAGTCAAGCGTTTGGCAAAGTATAAAGCATATACTATCAAAAAGATCCATGAACTCAGTGATACATTATGGGATATTGAGTTGGAAGGTGATCCAATGTTGTTTAAAGCCAGTCAATATGCTTTCATTTGGATCCCCGGTGTCGGTGAAAAGCCTTTTGGTATTGTATCATCATCTCCCTTGCGCTTTCTTATTCGAAAACGTCTGGATAAAGTTAAAAATAAAAAGGGCAAATTTACTCATGCCTTGTTCAAAATGAAAGAGGGCGATCCTCTTTATGTCCGCGGTCCTTACGGTAAACTGATGCCTGAAAATATGATGTCACATGTTGTAATTCTTAGTGGAGGTACCGGATTAGCCTTGGTACCGAAATTGGCGGAAGGCCTAGCTTCGATCGGGCGGATCGTAAATGTTTTTCATGGTGTAAAAGATAGAAAAGAGATCTGTTATAAAGAACTTATTGAGCCATATGTTACGATGAATGTTATTGAAGATGCAGGTAAATCCGGACGGGTTCTTGATATTATGTCAGATAAATTGAATGAGATAGAGACGGATAATTGTACGGTTTACACAATTGGACCGGATATCCTGATGAAAAAAGCGCTTGAATTGGCTGTTAAAAAAGGATGTCCGCCCGAATATTGTTACGCATCATTGGAGACCAACAATATGTGCGGTATTGGTATGTGTGGCGAATGTGAATGCGGAGGTGTATTAAGTTGTAAAAATGGTACTTTCTATGATTATCCATTCTTATTGAAAAACTATTTTAATTAGGTAAAAGAAAATAATTAATAAAAGGATAAATATGCTTAAGCAATTTACTGTGACCACTGTTTTATTGTTATTACTGGTTTCCTGCGGGAAAAAAGAAGCTACTTCTGAACCTGTGCAAATCTTGGAACCAAAAACTGAACAAATAATTGAAAAACAAGTTGAAAAACGTGCCTTAACACCGGATGATTATGCAGACTGGCAGCGCATATCAGACCAGACATTATCAAACGACGGGAAATGGATCCATTACAATATTAAACCTAATCGTGGTGATGAAATGATGATCCTGCATGAAGTGGAAACGGGTAAACAACATAAATTTGAACGTGCAAGTAAGATTTCATTTTCACCGGACAATGATTTTATAGTTTACAAACGGATTCCCCATTTTGAAACTGCGCGTCAGGCTAAATTAGATAAAGTAAAAAAAGATAAAACACCCAAGGATTCTTTATGCGTTTATTTTTTTGAAGAAGATACGCTAATTATCATTCCGAGAGTGAAATCATATAACATAAGTAATGAGGGTTCTCCCTGGATCACAATGCTTCTTGAAAAACCACTTCCTCCCGCAAAGGATACGGCGACAGTAAAAGATACGACGGAAACTGATTCACTGGCCTTGGCAGATTCAACTGGAATTGACACTTTAAAGAAAAAAGTTGAAGTGACTGAAGAGAAGAAGAAAGATAAAAAATCCAAGAAAAAGAAAGTTCGCGAAGAAGGGACACCTTTGTGGGTTTGGAATCCCGTTACTCAGGATACTGTTATTATTGATTATGTCAGCTCATATACCATAAGTAAAGATGGTACGAAGGTACTGGCACTTACAAAACTCAAGACCGATTCGGTACGTGTTGCCGTTATTAATGCTATGACAGGTAAGATCAAAACTATTCTTGAAACTTATGGTAAAGCCAAAACATTTAATTTTGACGAAAAAGGCGATCAATTGGCCTTTCTTTTCTCCAGTGATACTACAAAAGTGAAAGTTTACGATCTTTATTATTGGAGAAGCGGTCGAAATAAAGCTAAGTGTTATCTTAATGAAAATGCATCCGGTATAAAAAAAGGTTGGGGAATCAGCTCAATTCGTACGACAAAATTTTCAAAAGATGGAAAATATATAAGCTTTGGAACAGCGCCACTCCCGCTAGAAGAACCCAAAGATACTTTACTGAGCAATGAAAAAGCTGTATTTGATCTATGGTCATGGACAGATCA
>CAYPTO010000186.1:0-3478 GCA_964413625.1 uncultured bacterium | reverse complement strand
TGTCATTGCCCCGGTCTGTTGCAAAACCGTAAGAGAACTGAAGTCCGGGCATAAATCGTTTTTTTTGTGGAGCCGTAGCCCCAACTGGTTGAGTACGCAAAAACGAGCTCCCAAACAAGTTCCCCAAATTCTATTAATCGTGTTTCAACTTCCCGGATGTTTGCGTGGCCACCAAGAGCCCACCCCACCCGATTCAAAATCAACGACCCTGTATCCCCACTTTGTCATGATGTCTTTCAGTATGTGTTCGCGATGTAAGATTTTAAAGAATTTGCTTTTTGCATACAAGAAATATTCAATGGTTTTTCATTAGTGAACAGCGTTGATATGATGGGCAAAGACAAGACAATACTTTGTCTTTACGGTTATTAATCATTCATTAGCACGGGGTTTAAACCCTGTGCTAATGAAGTACATTTATTATTACAATCAATTGCCTAAGAGCTTGTTTTTAACTAAATTTAACGATGCAATAAAACTTCGACCAATGGAGATAGAATGAAGGAACTTTCAAAGACTTATGATCCGAAACATGTAGAAGATGCCTGGTTTGCCCACTGGGAGAAGCAGGGATATTTCCACTCAGAGCCCAATTCCAAGAAGCCGTCATTTTGTGTGATGATTCCGCCACCCAATGTGACAGGTATGTTGACCATGGGTCATGTACTTAATAATACTATGCAAGATATTTTGGTTCGCAAGGCTCGCATGGAAGGTTTTGAGACCATGTGGCTGCCGGGAACAGATCATGCGGGGATTGCCACTCAGGCGCGTGTTGAAAAGTTTATTCGTGAGAACGAAGGAAAAACACGTCACGATTTCGAGCGCGAAGCATTTGTTGATCGTATTTGGGAATGGAAAGACCAATACGGCGGCATGATCATTCGTCAATTGCGCAAACTTGGGGTTTCCTGCGACTGGGAACGCGAGAGATTTACTCTTGACGAAGGTTTGTCCAAAGCCGTTCGTGAAGTTTTTGTCTCACTCTACGAAAAAGATCTTATTTATAAAGGTAAGCGCATTATTAACTGGTGTCCCGTTTCTCACACGGCGCTTTCCGATGAAGAAGTGATCCACCAGGAAAAGAACGGACATCTATGGTATTTTAAATATCCCGTTAAAGGTGAAAAAAATCGATATCTTGTAATTGCAACAACTCGTCCCGAAACTATGCTGGGAGATACGGCGGTTGCCATTAATCCTAAAGATGAACGCTATGCGGATCTTGTTGGAAAAACAATTTTACTTCCGCTTGCGGACCGCGAGATTCCAATTGTTGAAGATTCTTATGTCGATATGGAGTTTGGAACAGGTGCTGTAAAGATTACACCTGCACATGACCCGAACGATTACGAGATCGGCTTACGTCACGATCTTCAATTTTTGAATATCATGAACGAAGATGCCAGCATGAACGATTCGGTCCCTGAAAAATATCGCGGAATGGATCGTTATGATTGCCGAAAAGCAATTGTCAGAGATCTTGATGAACTTGGCTTGCTTGACAAGATCGAAGAACATCTTCATAAAGTCGGTTACAGCGAACGCGCACACGTTCCAATTGAACCGCGTTTGTCGGAACAGTGGTTTGTTAAAATGAAACCGCTGGCAAAACCCGCACTTGAAGCCGTGAACAGCGGGAAGATCAAATTTAACCCCGATCGTTGGACCAAGACTTATAATCACTGGTTAGAAAATATTCGCGATTGGTGTATATCCCGCCAGCTTTGGTGGGGCCACCGCATACCGGTTTTTACCTGTACCGATTGCGGCTGGGAATCTGCAGAGCGCAAGGATCCCACGACCTGTCCGGTATGTGGAAGTAAAAACATCACGCAGGATAATGATGTTCTTGATACATGGTTTTCATCATGGTTGTGGCCTTTCTCAACACTTGGATGGCCCGAAAGGAATGAAGACCTGAAATATTATTATCCAACCAACGATCTTGTTACGGCACCCGATATTATTTTCTTTTGGGTGGCGCGCATGATCATGGCCGGAATAGAATTTATGGGTGAAATTCCTTTTAAAAATGTTTATTTCACCGGACTGATCCGAGATATGCAGGGTCGTAAAATGAGCAAATCATTGGGCAACTCCCCCGATCCTCTTGATGTGATAGACCAATACGGAGCCGACGCTCTGCGCTATGGCATGATGTTGATCGCGCCCAAAGGTCATGATATTTTATTTGATACATCACAGATCGAACTGGGTCGTAATTTCATGAACAAACTTTGGAACGCATCTCGCTTTGTTCTGATGAACATTGACGAGCAAACGCCTATGGGTGAATTGCCGGAAGAAAATGAACTTGAAACACCGGATAGATGGATACTTTCACAATTAAAAGGAGCCATTGAGTCTGTTAATAAAAATATGAGCGAATATCGTTTCAACGATGCCGCCAAAGCTATTTATGATTTTACCTGGAATTATTTCTGCGACTGGTATATCGAATTGATCAAACCGCGTTTATATGGTGATGATGAAAGTAAAAAAACAATAGCGATCAAAACCGCTTCCTATGTTTTAAGGGATATCATTAAATTGCTTCACCCTTTTGCACCATTCATTACAGAAGAAATATGGCAATCGGTCAAAACAGATGAAGAACATGATATAATGATTTCGGATTGGCCCAAGACAGATAATCTGTCAGCATCCAAAAAAGCGGTTAGCGACATGACTCTGGTTATGGACGTGATTACGTCAATTCGTACTATTCGTTCAGAGATGACTGTACCGCCTTCAAAGAAAGCCGATGTATTGATCGGCGGTGGGACGCCGAAGTCCCGGGACATATTAAAAGTTCAGCATGCTTACATTGAAACATTGGCAAAAGTTAGCGACTTGACTATCGCAGAAAAAGTGGAACAACCCGATCTATCTTCATCGGCTGTTGTCAGCGATCTTGAGATCTATGTTTCACTTGCAGGATTGATCGATGTGGATAAAGAAAAAGAGCGACTTGAAAAAGATATTGCGGGTTTTGAAGGTCGTATCAAAGCCGTAAAGGGAAAACTGAACAATCCGAATTTTGTTTCTCGCGCACCGGAACAGGTTGTAAAACATGAACGCCAAAAACTAGTCGGCTATGAAGAGACCCTTGTCCTTTTGAAAGAAAACTACAAAAAACTGATCGGCTAAAATCAGGGAGGATTAATGACGAATACCAAACGAGAGATCATCATGAAAGGTTTCGATCCCATCGCCTTGCTTGGCGTACAGGACGAGAATCTCAAGTTGTTGCGTCAGCATTTCAATGCGACGATCACAGCACGGGGAGAACATCTTATCATTGACGGTCAGTTTGAGGTTGTTGAACAGATCCACCATGTTTTGAATGAGCTTATCCACCTTATTCCAAATCGCAAACAATTGGATACAACAGATATCAATACCGTGATCAACATGGAATCCGATTATCACCAAAAGGTCTATTACGGACCAGATGAGTCCATCATTCTTTTTA
>CAYPTO010000185.1:0-3499 GCA_964413625.1 uncultured bacterium | reverse complement strand
TCGAAAGAAGGGTTTTTCAATTCCAACTTAAAATCCACCGTCCGTCAGCCGACGGACATGCGGGTTCCACCCAACGATCGTGGCGTCCTCGGTACGAGACAAACCTCTCATGAAAATGAGGGGTTTTTTGTATTCCGGATCAATTATTTCAATGCTTAAAATTAAGAGAATAGGGAGAGAAATACAATTGAAATTGTTATGGCGATAATTGTCGCGTCTCATCATGGTGAGGCGTGATTTAAAATACATGAATATGTAGTCCTGTAGAGCCACACGATCGCGTGACTCTACGGGACAAAATCAATACCAATGCTGCACGCCATGGCGTGCGGGGACAGAATATGGAAAAATGGGATGTAGAGCCATGCCACGGCATTGCTCTACGGATTCAATGTATAAAACGTGATCTCGGTCACACATAAAAATTCTATATTGAAATTGGATGATTTATATCATTTATTTACACATGGGACGAAAGTTATATCAGGGAAAATATAGGGTTGATACCATTCGATTAAGGGATTGGGATTACAGATCCAATGGCCAATATTTTATTACCGTACGAACAAAAGAGAAAGGTGATATTTTAGGTAAGATCATTGATAATCGTTTGATCCCAAATATAATCGGAATTATGGCTGATAAATATCTGAAAGAAATTCCGTGCCATTTTTCGTTTGTAAAAATACATGCATGTGTCGTCATGCCGGATCATGTACATATGTTATTGGAAATCAATAAACGCAAATATGTAGAGCCACGCTATAGCGTGGCTCTACATCACATCTCACCGTTAAATGCAACACGCCATGGCGTGTTGCGACAGGAAAAAGAGGACCCTGTAGGGACAGGCCATGGCCTGTCCCTACAAATAAATCGCCCCCAAAAAGGATCAATTTCAATTATTGTCAATCAATTTAAAGGTGCGGTAAAACGTTATTGCAATAAAAATAATTATCAATTTGAATGGCAGAGTAAATTCTATGATAGAATTATTCGTGATGAACTTGAATTTGAAAACACTAAAACCTACATCCGCAACAACCCCAAAAATTACAGCATAAAAAACAATTTTTACTCAAATAAACGGGGATTTTAATCAAAAGAATTTTCCGAGGCTTGCCTTTTGGCTGTTTATTTAATAAAAATATTTAGTTAAATGATTGGTGTTTTTAAATCGATATTATTTTTATACGCAAAACATAATAAAGCGCATAATATCCAACATGTTGTCGGCCTCAAAACGTGTAACAAATGCCGACATTGCCATTGCACCTGGATATTGCGAAGCCCGGAATGCAGCAGGATGTTTATTATAGCGGATATCCAGTATAAAATGATCAGGTACGGACATGGAAAATAATTTCATATTTTTCTTCAGTGCTTTCTCAACACCTGCTTTGATCCGTTCCACGGCAAGATCCGGATGAATACTCAAGCTAGCATTTCCTGTACCTTGGGTCGTCGCAACAGTCTCGATCTCAGGATCGAATTTTTTGACTCTTGTACAGATACCCGCATCACCGGAAAGAAATACAGGGACAACGTCATGTAATCTTGCAATTAAAGCATGAAGCATAAATTCAGAACATAATTCACCGTTCAAATACATTTCAGAAACAAGTTTCGGAGACATAGTATGAGACAAAGGACTATCATTTGAACCGGAAGGAGAATGATATCCGATAAATCCGATAGCGTCAAAACCTTCTTCAATTCCCCAGACCATGGAATAAGGATGATCGCTCCAGTTTTTGATAAGTCTTACTTCGCGGGGAAGATCTTGTGCTTTCAGATTGCGTCCGGTATCATGGGCGTCTTTGACCACAATATCAGTAGCGCCGGCCGCAAGGGCTCCTTCACAGGCAGCTACGACTTCGCGAGTCATTTGTGTCCGGAATTCCGAATAATCCGGATTACCTTTGGTAGTTTCCGACCAGGTGTTTATACCTGTTACGCCCTCAATGTCCGCTGAAATAAAAAAGCGCATGCTTAATTTTCCTCAGTCTCTTCTACATCTCGAAGCTCAAGTTCATCGTCAAAATCGAGTTCCGGATTGTTAAGCAAAAATTTATCCAATAGATATTTGGTAACAACACCAAGACCGGTTAGTATTGCGCCGGCGATGATCAGCTTTCTACTTGTTGCTTTCATTTTTAGTCCTCCAGATAGTTATATAATATACTCAAATATAATAAATAGTCAAAACAAATCAGGAGAGTAAAGACAGTAAAATATGTTTATTACTTTTTTCTCCATTGAGTGCGAGCACGTGTTATGCTTTGTCCGCTGTTCTTATTGATAATATGGTGCAAAACGGTAAAATGTTCCTCTGGAGAAAGAATTTGACAAAGAGATTGAATTTTATCTCCGTAAAAAGCCTGTCCTTTGAAAGTGATCTCCAACTCAGCGAGTTCGTGTGTTTCAGTAATCTTAAAAGGAAGCGTTTCTAATGCCCATTCGGCAATTACCCGGTTGGTGACATGTTTGTTGATATCGATATCATGTTTTCTTGTTAGGAATTCCAAGGTATGATCCACATGTTCAAGTGATGGCAAAGTAAGGAAGGGATCATGGATCGCGCGTTCCGGCAGGATATTTTTAAAAGGAAGTATTTCCACATTCACGATCTTCTTTTTTCTGATGTCATATAAAACCCAGGAACTCGTCATACGCGCAAGCATATTGCCGCCTGCTCCTTTTATGATGTAATCCCGGATTGAGAAGAGCCCCTTGTGGTCTGCGATCCAGGTATCAATGTTGACCGTATCCATGTATGCCGGATGCCGGTCAATAATGATATGATAACGAGACAACATCCAGGTCAGTCCCTGCTTGAGCAATTCGGGAATTGTGAACTTCATGTCTATTGTATGTGTTGCCATTGCATCCATCATATAATTTAACAGAAATGAATAATCGAGTATCCCGTCGGGAGTGCATTCGTATAGTCGGACAGTATAGGATTTTTGGAATTTCATGAATAGCTCCTAGTTATAGCGAAAGTATAGGAAAATAATTGACAATTTAACTTAAAAGAATAAAGTTAGAATCACCAGATATTTAAGAAACTTGAGTCAAGTTCAATTAAAATAAATTTTTGTTGTAACCCATGGGGAAACCATATATATTAATATAACTATTAACAATAGGAGATTTAGGAATAAAGACGAAAGCAATCCTGTTAATAATGTTTGTTTTGGCGTTAATGTTAATATCGTGCTTAAATCAAAAGAGCGTTTATCATTCTTTTACAATTGATATGAATACGTTTACCAATGAACTGATGAATGGAAATGGAATAGTTAGTTCTAATGAGTTAACTACAGTTAGTGAGTATTTTCAAGAGAATAATAAAGCCTATTTTTTAGCCGGAAATTTAAATGAGTATGCTGATTCGCTAAATAGCACTGAACTTCAATCTAATTTTTTTTATAAACTCTCAATTATATTCAAGTAAAACAGATATAATAAACGATTTTGAAGGAAAAGCAATTAG
>CAYPTO010000184.1:0-3501 GCA_964413625.1 uncultured bacterium | reverse complement strand
AACCATATAGGTTATTTCACTAGAGCGTCCGCCTCTAACATGCAATGCACCGTCTGATCCTTGCGTTACGCCTGCCTGAGTGGCAAGAAGTCCCGCAAACGATTCTACCGGCATTGATTGAAGTTCATCTGAAGAGATACTTGATTCTGAAGAAGTCAAACCCTTTTGGATCAATTCTCTTTTAGCAACCACAATGACTTCTTCACCTTCTATCACCGAAGATTCCATGTTAATATCAATATTTGTTGTATGATCAACTGAAATACGGATATCTTGTATCCTGAAGGTCTTATACCCAATTGCCGAAGCGGCGATCTCGTAAATTCCGGGAGGTACATTTAAAATTGTAAAATAGCCCTCAAGATCTGTAGCTGCCCCCTGTGTCGTTCCGGCAAGCATGACATTGACCCCAATAAGAGGATCACCGGTATCAGCATCCAGAACCATGCCGGTTACTTTACCCGTTGTACCGGCAAATGCAGTCATGGCCATTGAGAAGATTGCAAATATTAATAATAACAACTTCCTTCGCATCCTAATTCCTTTTTCTATCAATTGAATTATAACAGGTAAAAAAAAGGGAGAGGAAGCCTCTCCCTTTTTATTAAGTCATAATTATTTCAACAAGGTCACTTTGTGTGATTTTGTGAAATTTCCAAATTTCAATGTGTAAATATAAACACCGGTTGATAATGGTGCACCGTTCATATCGGTAGCGCTCCAAACAACATTGTGTGTCCCGGCTTCCATTTTTTGATTATTAACAATAACGCTGACGAGTTCACCACGCATGTTATAAACATTAAGTGAGATCGTTTTTGCTATCGGCAGATAATAAGAAATAGAGGTTGTCGGGTTGAATGGGTTTGGATAAGCTGCATCTAATTTAAAATCATCAGGCGTAATAACAACAGGATCAATAGCTACAACAGCACCCAATACGTCATCACCAAATTCGATAATACGGATTGGTGAGAAGTAAGGATTGGCAATATAGCTTGTGTCAGTACCAACGATTTGCTCAATAGAATCAACTTCGCTTTGATAACATGCGATCACTTCCATGTGACCATCATTATCAATATCTGTCAAATGATCAACAAATTTTGTTGCAGCACCGGCTACAGCGGTTTTATAAATATTGGTATCAGGTTCAACTGATTTATATGAAGTCCATGTTGTGCCATCCCATACGTTAAGATCACCAACAGATGCACTACCACCAAAAATTATTTCATTGTTACCGTCACCATCAATATCACCGGAAAGTCCACCATAAATTGAACCCGGATCGTCAACACCATCATTGATAATGGTATATTCAGTGCTATCAAAATTGGTTGCATCACCGTTTAGATCTTCAATCATAAAACATTCAGTGCCCGGGTACGCCATGTAATAAACTTCGTCTTTCCCGTCACTGTCAACATCGCCAACGACCGGTTGTAGTAAACAAGTTCCATCTGAACCAGTTAAATGCTGATAAGTTGAATCACCAAAGGAATAGGTGTTTGCACCTGTAGCTTCAACGAAAAATACATTATTACTATTCCACGCAAAAAATGCAATTTCATTCAAACCATCACCATCAATATCAGATACTTCAACAGCAACAGCAGAGCCACCACCCATTTTATTTTCACGACCGAACATAGGATCATCTTTATCTAAGCCAAGAACACCCATGTCGATATCACGTGCGGATGTAATGAATTCGCTCTGTAAACGGCCAAATCCCTGAAGATCATCGGTTGCCGAAAGAACAGCGAAATAATCTTCTGAGTGACCATAAGCAGTTGTATCTGTTGCAGTTGTATCAATAAAATCAGTATAATATGAGCCACCATTACTTGCAAAAATGATCTCATCAAAACCATCATTATCAACATCTTTTACAACAAAATGTTCAACTTTGGTTTGTGCCAAATTTGCACCGACTCCATTAAAGTTAAACAATTGGCTTAAGTCATTAAGGCTATAGAATTTTGCCGGTTTAAAAGTGTTGTCGCCGTCAATTTCATAAATGTATAATCCTGCAGCTCCCTGAGTTGAATAACGTCCACGGAAAAAGATAACTTCTCCAAGACCATCACCATCAATATCACCGGTTTGAACAAAACGTGTTCCTGATGAATATAGACCGGCAGCACCGGCTGTATCTGAACGCCAGAAGTATTCCAGCGTATCGCCACCAATAGCTTCAAAACCGACTACGCAGTTACCGTAATCATAGCTCGTTGCGTAAAATTCAAGATAGCCGTCACCGTCCAGATCAACTCCACCCGCAATACCGCGAGCTGAAGAACCCGGATCACTCCATAGTTTTGCTGCATCATTTACAACAGATACGGCTGTGGCGTCATCTGCTCCAAATGCTGCGGCAAAAAATGTTAACACAAGTGCAATAACAAGTGCTTTTTTCATTTTTCTTCTCCTTTTTAAATTAACATTTTATTTATTTCGATAATCGGTTACAAATTTATTACAATATTATTTAATCCGCAACGATTTTTATATTATAAATCAAAGTATTTTTTTTAAAATCTGTTTATTTTTAATTTTTACTTTAATTGTATTTTCAGGCAATGCTGAGGTACAATGCAGAAATATATTTCGATAAAAAAAGGACGGTCGAGACCTCCTTGAATATCAAACACACCCCTTCGCCACCCTGATGCTTCGGGATTCCGGAATTACATAATTCACTTTTTGAATCGGGGCTATCTGATAATATGTATTCGCACTTCATATCCCGAGCCTTAACTCCTAAATAGAATTTAATGCGCATAAAAAAGTCCAGAATATCTATCTTCGCTACCAACTTCGCTGGTCAAAAAAACTACGACGGACAGGTATTCAGCCCCTATTTTTTACTTCTGCTTCTACTTCGCCCCGAAAGATCGGGGCTTCGGAGGATAAATTTATTTTTGAATAAATATTACTTATCTCCCGGCTCTTGTCACTTGGTTCTTATACTTTTGCCTTTATACTTTTGCCTTTATACTTTATACCTTGTATTCATCCCAACTTTTGATCTTCAGGGATTCAATCGTGGTTTTTGATAAGGCTTCAAATAAGCGCATGGCAACCTGACGATTGGTGATAAGCGGCACGGCATAATCAACGGCAGCGCGACGGATCGTATAATCGTTGGTCAATTCGTCTTCATTATAGTTCTTGGGAATATTGATAACCAAATCAATTTTACCTTCTTTCAGATATTCAATAACACCGGGTTTTTCTTCATCCAAAGGCCAATTCAATTTTAAATTGGGTATATTATGATCCGTTAGGAAGTCCGAAGTCCCGCCCGTAGCAAAAATGATCATGCCCATATCGGAAATGAGTTTAACACTATTCAGGAGCTCAGCTTTTGATTCGGTTGGACCCGATGAGATCAATATACTTGTGACGGGAAATTTAAATCCGACAGAGATCAATGCTTTAAGGAAAGCTTCATGAAAATTATCACCCAGGCATGCGACTTCACCGGTTGAGGAC
>CAYPTO010000183.1:0-3506 GCA_964413625.1 uncultured bacterium | reverse complement strand
CCCAATGTAACCATGTTGGGAGGCGAAGCGCTTATTACATCTGACATGAATCTAGCTATTGTAAATGGACAGGTTAAATCTTTAATATTTGCGATCGTTGCGATTATGATCATTCTTATGCTCGTTTTTCGTTCTTTTACTGCCGGAATTCTTGCTTCTCTACCGCTTCTGCTTGCCGAGGGTATTTTATTTGGGCTAATGGGATACTTTGGTATTCGACTTGATTCCGCAACGGCTCTTTTGTCTTCGGTGATGATTGGTGTTGGGGTGGATTATACGATCCATTTCCTTTGGCGCTACCGCGAGGAATACCATCATAGCAACTCTGCAGAAGAAGGGGTTCGAAAGGCTCTCCTGGGATCCGGTAAGGGCATCATATTCAATGCATGGTCAGTGATCGTGGGTTTTGCCGCATTGATCTTCTCTTCTTTCCTACCTATACAATATTTCGGATTTCTTGTTATCATCTCCATTTCGGTATGTCTTATAGCGGCATTGGTGCTCGTCCCTGCAATGTGCCTTGTATTTAAACCAAAATTCTTAGAATTAAAGGAGACTTTATGAAAAAGCTACATGTCATAATATTTTGTCTGTTATATGCTGGTTTGATGTCCGCTCAAAGCGCCCTCGATATCATGCAAAATTCGCGCGAAAAAACAAAATTATCCGGTTTCGAAACTATTTCAACTTTGATCATTCGCGATGCAAAACAACGTGAACGCGTTCGCAAAACAGCCATGGCTTCAAAAGCTTATCCCGGAAATATCGAAAAACGTATTATCCGTTTTATGGAGCCGGCTGATGTCAAAGGTATGGGTATGCTTATTATCGATAAAGATAATATTGAAGACGATATGTGGGTCTATATTCCTGCAAATCGTCAATCGCGTCGTATCGTTTCCAGTGAAAAAAGTAAATCGTTCATGGGCTCTGAATTTGCCAATGCAGATATGACAGCACCCAATTTGCAGGATTTCAATTTTGAACTTTTGGGAGAAGAGATGATAAGCAACCAATTATGCTGGAAAATTGAAATGCGCCCGATTAATGCATCCAAAGAAGATGAGTATGGTTATCTGCGAAAAATATCATGGATAAATAAATCAAATAATATTATGGTAAAATCTGACTATTACGACTTTGAAAATGAGCTATATAAATCTTTAAATGTTTTAAAATATCATGAATTGGATCCTGTGAATCATAAATTTATTATTACCAACATGAAGATAGATAATATTCGGAACGGTCGTAGTTCGGATATGGTTATGGATCAAGTACTATTTAATCCAAATGTGCCTGAAAAGTATTTTACAATAGCTTATTTAGAAAAACCCTAAATTAATACCATAGTGAGACTGAGAGAGAGGATCTGTCTGCAAGCCACAGCCTTAACAAAGAATCGTCAACTCGACCGAAGGCCCCAGAAAAGGGCACTGAGAGCCGGATACTTTTATCTTTAGACTTTATTCTTTAATCTTTCGACCTATATACTCTTTCATTAGCAATATCGTATTTTCCATTGTTCGCCAATTTAATGTTTCCGGGATATCATCAGGATGATGATAAGGCTGCTCACCACCGGAAGCGTAAAAAAAGACGGCTTTTACCCCTTTAGCGCTAAAAGGGAAATGGTCACTATTGGCACTATTCTGTCTCAATTTCAGTTGCCCCATCTTATGTGCTTCACGAATATCTTCAAAAATTGAGACATCTTCAGGCCAATCGTTCCCGGCAACAATGCCATAACCATTTAAACCGGAGCCCACCATATCAAGATTCACAGCCATCATGACCTGTTTTAAAGGTAGAATGGGGTTTCTGACATATTTCCACGAGCCTTTCAATCCTTGTTCCTCTCCCGTAAAAAAGCAAAACACCAATGTCATTGGCGGTGGAGTTTCGGCATAGTATCTTGCAAGCGCCAGAAGTACAGCAACTCCGCTGGCATTATCGTTTGCTCCGGGATAATAAACCTCCCCCAGTCCCCCCATGTGATCGTAATGAGCTGAAAGACATATAATGGAGTCGGGCATTGATGTGCCCTTAATGACTGCGATGATATTATTGGTACGTACTTTTTTAAATATTACGTCGTTTGCTACATAGACACTGCGGATCGTATCCGGAATAAGTGACTTGTTTACTTGGAAAGCAGGACGATCATATTGTTTGCTTTGACGACTGATGATCGGCTGCTCCTCAGCAAAAAGTAATAATGATCCCTTATCTTTCTTTTTACTTTTCTTCATCAGCTGTCGACGTACTTGAGAAACGGAAGCCAGTGAAAGAGAATCTTTAATCTTTTCCAGGGCCTCAAGATCAAGTATCTTTATTTCTTCACTTGAAAATTCTTTGTCGACTGAAGGACAAAAAGGATGCGGAATAAAATCATAAGCGGCTTTTAAAGTATCACCATTTATAACACAAAGTGGGGCCTTTTGGGGAATATTTATTTTATAATTCACACCTTGGGTATATACTTTTACTCCAAGAATTTCCAATTCATTAACAATATATCTCTCAGCAAAAAAAATACCTTCATTTGCCAAACCGCGTCCAAAACAGCTCTCGGAAGCCAGAAACTCAATGTCTGTTTTTAGATTTTGTTCTTCTGTCGCAAAAACAAAAGTAGCTAATGATATTAAAAAGATACAATAGCGTTTCATAAATACCTCACCTATTTATTTCGTGTTTTCGGTAAAAATATAAAAATAATCCTTGCCTCTATGAACAAAACATTTTATTATTTCGGGCTTGACATGTGTCCCGTTCGTTCAGCGGTTAGGACTCAGGATTTTCATTCCTGCAACAGGGGTTCAATTCCCCTACGGGATACAACAACACCCAGTCGATGACTGGGTGTTTTTTTTGATCATTTAACTTGACTCAAGTTTTTTTAAATAGAAAATTCAATTCTTTATATTAAACGAAATTTAATTATCATTCAGGTGAAAAACTTGAGTCGAGTTATAATACTATCTAATGATCACAGGCATTGTTTCCACTCACCACTTCACCATTCAGCCAGCTTTCAACAATACTTTTAGGATCACCGCTTTCCGCTCCCAATACAACCTTAACACCATATTTCGTAAAAAGTTGCTGAGCTTGCATTCCCATTCCACCTGTAATAATGACGTCTGCTTTTTCATCGGCAAGCCATTTGGGAAGGACACCCGGTTCATGGAGTGGGGGTATTTTATTCTCCGTTTTAAGGATATGCATATCTTTGTCAGTATGAAAAAACATGAAATACTTACAATGGCCAAAATGTTGTGATAATTTTTCTTCGATAATGGGTACGGTAATAATCATTTTCCTACTTTTTTTTTGTTATGGTATTTTACTATTATTTATTCCTAAAGTCCAAATATTTTCTTTTTTCACCTTTGACCCATTCATTATGGATACTTTCCAAATTCTCACACAAAAATGAAATGCTGTCATCCAAATTTGCATTATTCATCAATATGCATACGAATTTTTTCTTAATGCGCTTAATA
>CAYPTO010000182.1:0-3543 GCA_964413625.1 uncultured bacterium | reverse complement strand
CAGATCAGACTATTGAATATTCGCATACCTTAAAAGAACTGGGAGTTGAATTTATTGAACAGCCCATGCCGGCTGAAGCTTCTGCAGCTGATATGGCAAAAGTCTATGAACATTCCGTCTTGCCTCTTATTGCCGATGAAAGTTGCATCTCCGAAGAAGATGTAGATAAATGTGTCGGCTATTTTCATGGCGTGAACATCAAGGTTGTCAAATGCGGCGGGCTTACTCCTGCACGCAGAATGATCGATCGGGCACGCGAATTGGGGATGAATGTTATGGTCGGCTGTATGACCGAATCAACCGTTGGTGTTTCGGGAATTGCCCAACTGTTACCTTTACTTGATTATGTGGACATGGATGGTCCTTTATTGCTGGCAAAAGATATTGCAACAGGTGTCAGCATAGATAAAGGTGTGGTACATTATTCCAATAAACCCGGTAACGGTGTTACACTTACCGGATTTAACTCCTAAAAGGAAAACATCATGAATAAAATACCCGACTTTCCCGCTCTATTATCCTGGAAGATACATATGGCGCGCCGTAATCCCAGTCGCGCTATTGCGGTAGCTATCTTAATTTTAATTTGCTCTTACTTTATTTATTACACAATGGAAGATTTCTTTTTTACTCTTATTGCCACTTTTGTGCTTGTTGTTATGGTCTTACCCTATTATCTGCCGACAACTTATACACTAACAGAAGAAGGTGTGATACGAAAAATGCTTTTTTCGAATCAACGTCGATCATGGCGCGAGTTCAATCGATATGATACAGATAAAAATACCATCAAGCTATACACAATGAAGCAAAGTTCACGTTTAGACAATTATCGTTCGTTTTTGATCATCTGTAATAAAAACAAGGATGAGGTTATGAAAATAGTCCGGGAAAATATAAAAAGCTTAGATGCTTAGGGGCTTAGAAATTAAAATCAAGAAAGGAATTATTTAAGAAATAAAGACTAAAAAAAGAGGAGGACGAAATGCATTTGTATTCATTTGAAAAATTGGATATGTGGAAGGATATTCGAAATTTCGTAAGCGAGATTTATAAAATCAGTGATAATTCCCCTTGTTCGGAATATAAGGGATTATGCGACCAAATACGAAGAGCAACTGTTTCAGTATCTTCAAATATCGCTGAAGGAAGTGGAAGATTAAGTTTTAAAGAACAGGCAAGATTTACACAAATTGCTTATTTAGGCCTTCTAGAGGTTTTATCACAACTTATGGTAGCTTATGATAGAAAACATATTAATGAAAGCACATATTAAAAAGGTCGCAAACTGATAGAAAATCTATCTCCCGGAATTTCGGCATATAGGAAATATTTATTACAAAATATCAAAGAAACAACAACTTCAGACTCAAATCTCAAAAATATACACTTAAGTACTAAACCCTAAACTCTAACCCCTAAGCCCTAAGCTTCAAGCATTAATGCGCTTTATTATATTGGACATTTCCCTTTTATTACTTATATTTTTAAGTTGTAGTAAATCAATTGAATTCATTATAATAGTTATTGTTTTTTATTATACCAATAACGGGGTACAAAAAAGGGTTTGGAAGATAAAGTATTCGAACAAGAATTGATCGATAAGATCGCAGGCAAGATCGTCAGCAGACGATTGTCTGTTCCTGCCGTTCTTTTTATGGAGGTACTAAAGCCTCTTAATTTTTTTGGCGCACAAACTTTAAACTTTTTTGGGCCTATTATTGAATCGCTTTTGAAAAAGGAAAATCGATATTACGATTTTACCGAATTTCTTGAGAAAAGAGAAAATATTGAACGAATATTACAGCGGATAGAAGAACTGGAAAACGAGTTACCGCCTAAACCAAAGAAAACGAAACGAAGAAAAAATAGAAAAAGTAAACAACATACATTGCAATTGGAGGATTAAATGATCGCAAAACGTACTGTATGTATGCTGGTACTTCTGTTGGGATTTTTTAGCTTTGCATTTGCCGAACTGGCAATATCTGCTGAAGTTGAAACTTCTGCGGCCGATGGCAATAAAGTAAATATTGTTATTACGCCAATGGAAACATCAAGCATTTACATTGTGCAAACAAGCATGGAATCCGGAGAATGGATTACTTTTAGAGAAACCCGTGAACTGGTATTCAGCAGAAATATCGATAATGATATTTCCACACAATTTAAAGTGATCGCTCTGGATAAAAATCGCGCCATTGTCGGTGAAGCGTTTTCGGAAAAAATAACAACAAAAGCAAAATGGTTTAATATAAACCGCTTGAATCGTTTTATTGCTTTGATCGTTATTTGCGGAGTTATTCTTTACTACATAGGTCGCGCCAAAAAGAACAAAAAGATCTACCTGCGTCCTATTGCCGGATTGCAAGCTTTTGAAGAAGCTGTCGGCCGTGCAACCGAAATGGGCCGTTCGGTTCTTTTCGTTCCCGGTATTATGGATCTTGATCAGGTTGAAACGATTTCAGGATTGATCATTTTGGGTCATGTGGCTAAAATGACAGCTCGCTATGAAGCTGAACTTAATGTCCCGGTATCACGTTCCCTTGTGATGGAATCCGGACGTGAAACAGTACGAGCTTCTTATATCAGCGAAGGACGTCCCGATCTCTTTGCTGAAGATATGGTTCATTACTATACTGATGATCAATTCGCATTTGCAGCCGCCGTTGATGGTATTATGTTACGTGAAAAACCCGCTGCAGTTTTCCTGCAAGGTAAATTTTACGCAGAATCTCTGATCATGGCTGAAACCGGGAACTCGATCGGAGCTATTCAAATAGCCGGAACCGGTTCACCATCTCAGATACCATTCTTTGTTACTGCCTGTGATTACACATTGATCGGTGAAGAATTTTTTGCAGCATCCGCCTATTTGGGTGATGATCCAAAACTTCTTGGTTCGATCAAAGGGCAGGACATTGCTAAAGCTATTTTAATGGCTTGTTTGGGATTAGGTGTGCTCTTTGAGACATTTAATCTGCATTTCTTCAAAAACCTGTTCGCAGGATCATAAACAAGAGGTAAACATATATGTTTTGGAAAAGAACAATTCCATCTATCATTGTTGCCACAGTGGGTGTTATTATGCTCCTGTCCTGGTTCATCCCGCACGCTCCTTTCGATGAATTAGAGATCCATGCGACACAGTGGTACGATATTATTGCAAGTTTTGCGATGATCCTTGGTGCTTTGAATTTATTGAAGTTACAAGGTCGCAAAGTTGTCAAACGCCAAAAAGGCTGGATGTACAGTTTAGCTGCCGTTCTGGCATTTTTTATGACCCTTACCTTTGGCTTTGTAGTTAAAGGTGGATTTTATCCTAACTTAGAATCACTCGGTGATAATCCTGAAGCGGTCTATGCCTATCTTGCCGAAGCTACCAATAACGACCTTGAAGAAGTTCGTTCATTGTATGGCAACCCCGGCGAGAATGGTACACAGATCCTTCTTTATAAGGCAGTTGTTTCAAAGAAAAATGCTGAAAAAGCGATCAATAAACTAGAAGAGTTGGGCGCTACAGTAAGTATGGGTGAATTACAG
>CAYPTO010000181.1:0-3561 GCA_964413625.1 uncultured bacterium | reverse complement strand
CCAATCTGCAAGAGGAATATCAAAATCCCAGTGTTCTTTAAGCAGTTCATCGGGTGTACCCTTAAAAATTCTTTGTACCATGGTAAAGACCAATACAAGATCATCAATATAATTAATGATCTTCAAGGGAAAGCGTTTGAGATTCTTGAATTTAAGATTGACCGGTAAGATCAAATATAAAGCAGACCCGCCGATCCACCATTTTATTTCCCGCGGTGTACGATCATCGCGAAGCAGACGATAGAAAAGTTTCAACAGGCTGGGAATACCCCGCGCTATTTCCTTTAGAGCCTCTTTGGTCGAAACGTCCAATGGATAACTGAGTTTTTCTTTGTCCATATTACACCTCTGGTATTAATTCTCTTTTTATATTTTTTTCAGGTTGCCCGATAACCAAAAATAAGCAATAATCGACGAAATGAAAGAAGAAATAACTTGAGCAAGAAAAACTCCATTTATTCCCCAATCAAACACACGCGTAAAGAGCAATGCCAAAGGCAAAATGATTATGGCGATACGCAGTGTCGTCAGTACCAAACCGGGTATACCATTACCCAATCCCTGAAATACTCTTCCGGATATCATGCCGACCACAATAAAAGGATAGGCAAATACTACATACCGGACATACGTGATCCCTGTTTCAATAATGACGGGATCTGTCGTAAATATTTTCATAAAATAGGGAGAAATAAAATAGAATAAAAGCCCAAAAGACACAGCAAGAATTTCACCCCATTTGATCACATATAACCATGTTGACCTGACCAGATCAATTCTTTTAGCTCCAAAGAACATACCAATTAGGGTTATTAAAGAGCCGGCCAATCCCATAATGGGCAAGAAAAATAATTGATCTAATCGCATTCCTATTCCAACAGCCGCAACAGCATCTGAGCCAAAATATACAACAATTCTATTGTACAGCATCTGTCCAAAAGACATGATTACCATAGATAAGGAGGCTGGAAATCCGATTTTGAAGGTTGTACCGATGATCTCCCATGAAAAAGAAAAATCGCTGAATTTGAATTGAACGAGACTATCTTTTTTAACAAAGAAAAAGATACTATATAAAACCGTTACAACGAATTGTGCCGTAATAGTTGCCCAGGCAGCTCCCGCTATTCCAAGTTTAAAAACAAATATAAACAATGGATCCAGAGCAATATTGATCAGGGTACCAATGATCATGAATCGTACGGGGGTTTTTGCGTCTCCTTCACCGGACATGATAGAGCGAAAGAAAACACCAAGGATATTGAAGATGAAACCAAAAATAATGATCTCAAAATATTGCACAGCTAAACCAATAATATTTTCAGGTGCACCCAATAGCTTAAAGATCGGATAACGAAAAATAATGCTGATCCCTGAAATAAATATGCCCAATACAACACCCATCAGAACAGCATGCTCGGCGGCATTGTTTGCCCGATGCACATTTTTGGCACCCAGGGCTTGAGAAATAATAGCAGTAATCCCAATGCCCATTCCAAAGCAAATAGAAATGGCAAAGAACACAAAGGGAAGATTGAATTGCATAGCCGCAATGGCGTCTGTCGATATTTTGCTTACAAAAAACGTATCTGTCAGGCTATAAAAATATTGGACTATCATCCCCAAAAGCATGGGAACTGTCAAAGTCCAAACCGCTTTTCGGGGATTGTTAATAAATGTTTCTACGCGTTTTGACTTATCCAATATTACGTTCCTTTATTTAATTGGGAAAGTAATCTTTTCTTTCTTTAAAAGAAAATACTTTATCGAGTTTTCTTAATGTATATATAAGATTATATTTAATTTATACGGGTATTTTAACTACGGATTATATCGAGCCTTAATGGATCTTCTTGGGATTAAATAGATAATAAATCATAATAATGACTGAATATAATTCCAGTCGTCCCAACAACATACTAAAAATCAACACCACTTTAGAGATATTATCAAAGAAAGCATAATTCTCGATAGCCCCAACCCGCGCAAGTCCCGGTCCAATATTACTCAGAGTAGCAATAGATGCCGAGAAAGACGTAACAATATCATAACCTCTGAAAGCCAGGAATAGAGTAATGATGGCAAATAGTCCAACAAACAAGATAATGAAAGCAATGACATTATTCACAACATGTTCTTTAACATATTCTTTACCGATCTTAAGAGTGAACAATGCATTGGGATACGTAAGTTTTCTAATCTCCTTCGCAACAAATTTACCACCGATCATAATGCGTATCTGCTTCATACCACCGCCGGTAGAACCCGCAGAACCACCAATGAACATCAGCAGGATCAAAAGAACCTTCGAAAATGTTGGCCAAAGCTCAAAATTTGCAGTAGCATATCCTGTAGTAGTCGTTATAGAAACCACCTGAAATGAGGCATACCGCAAAGATGTCCAGAAATTGTAGCCAAGATCGGATTTAAAAATACTTAAACTAATAAGTAAAATAGCGATTACTAAAACAGATATATAAAACTGCCATTCGCGATTTTTAATTACCTCACCCAAACGACCCTGGATCAAGAAAAAATGTAAAGCAAAATTAGTCCCGGCAAGGAACATGAAAACCAGAATCACCATTTCGATATACAGGCTGTCAAAACCCGCAATTGACGCATTTAAGGTCGAAAAACCTCCCGTTGCCAATGTGCCGAAAGTTTGGCATAAAGCTGTAAACAGATCCATTCCGCCAAACATAAGCATAATGGTTTCCATTACCGTGAGACCAATATAAATGAGCCATAGGATCATGGCTGTGTTTTTCACTTTTGGACTGATCTTATCTTTTGTGGGCCCCGGGACTTCAGCTCTAAAAAGCTGAGTAGAGCTTGAGCCAAGAGCCGGCAGGATGATAATAGCCAAAAGAATAATACCCATACCCCCCAACCAGTGGGTTAGGCTACGCCAAAAAAGCAATCCTTTAGGTACGATCTCAATATTGGTCAAGACCGTTGCCCCGGTCGTTGTAAATCCGGACATAGTCTCAAATACACAATTTATAAAATTGCCGTCGAACACTCCGTTGAAGTAAAAAGGTAGTGCTCCAAAAATTGCTGCTGATATCCAACCCAGAGAAACAATAATAAAGCCTTCTCGTGTGCGTAGCGGCTTATCGGGATTAAAGCTGACCGTGAGAATAAGACCAACGATCAAGGTAATACCAATACTTAACAAGAAATCCATAGCATCACCCGAAGCGTAATAAATTGAGAACGCCAGGGGCAGACACATTGAAATGGCAAGAATAATGAGAATAATACCTTGTACTTTAAAGATCGCTTTCCAATTCATATCAACCCCGATTATGCAAACATTTTTTCAGCTTGTTTCTTAGACTGTGGTAAAACAAAGATAATAATAATATCATCTATTTGAATTTGATCATCACCATGTGGTATGATCACTTCATCATTGCGGAATATAGCTCCAACTATCATACCCGATGGAAATTTTACTTTACTTAAAGGCTTATTTAAAAGTGGGATCTTCTTTGAGATCTTTATCTTGATGGTTTCTGCATCAAGATAAGGCAAGGGTGTAACCGAAAGAATATC
>CAYPTO010000180.1:0-3589 GCA_964413625.1 uncultured bacterium | reverse complement strand
TGAAAAATTGGATTATAAACAAAGTTTTGCCTTTACGGATTTTAAACTCAATTCGGATCCTTATGTTTATGAATTTTCGGATATTGATGTCCCGCCGAGTTATGATGCATTGCGGATCAATCCGGCACGGGATTATTTCTCACTTTTCGAATTTTCGGCAAAATTTGATCCCGTTCCTTGTATGCTAACCCAGAATCATGAATCCTTGATCAAAGGTTTCATGGGACAAACAACCTCATTTGATCGAGACAAGATCAAACAACATGTTCTGATCATGGGTGAAACAAAAAATACCAACCGTGTGAAATATATTCATGGAAATGTGGGCAAAGGCACTTTTACCTATTACGGCGGTCATGATCCCGAAGATTACCGGCATTACGTAGGTGATCCGCCAACAAATCTTGATCTGCACAAAAACAGTCCGGGATACAGGTTGATATTGAATAATGTCTTGTTTCCTGCGGCAAAGAAGAAAGAAAGGAAAACGTAATCGTTGCCATGAATTATCGGGATGGAGGGCAGGCATAAAACGTAAAATGTAAGAGATGTAGGGGACAGGCACTTGTCGGGTGAATTCGCCATCTGGCAGAGTAAACTGATGCCTGTTCCAATTTAAATGATATGTAAAGACGCGATTCTTGTCCGCCGAAGCTTTAGTGCAGGTGGATATCATGTCTAAAAATTATAGCGTAAAACCGGGACAAATGGGAGGCTTCAGAACCTCCCGTATATTCTCAAAGATAGATGTGAATGATTTAAAACATCAAATTATGGAACATTTGAAACACTACATGATTACTATACTGTAAAAGGATATTAGAAATGTCACAAACAAAAAATGACCGCCCAAAAATCGGCATAAATTCCACTTACATGGAAGATGCTCACAAATGGTATAAAGTCCCCATTAATTATGTCAATGCGGTTTATTATGCCGGTGGACTTCCTGTAATCTTACCCTGTAATCCAAATAATGACGAGTTGGATGCCTATCTTGCAGAGATCGATGGGATGGTTTTTACGGGTGGCGCTGATTATCCGGCGGACCTTTATGGTGATGTTTCGGATGAAAATGCTGAACTCATGGATAACAAACGGACTGAAACCGATCTGCTTTTGGTAAAAAAAGTCATGGAAGAGACCGATATACCTGTTTTGGGCATTTGTGCCGGGCATCAATTATTGGCTATTGCGCATGGTGCAAAGCTGATCCAACATCTGCCAAATGCTTCTCGGCATGAAAAAACGGGTGATACCTCACATTCTGTGACAATAAAAGGTGGAAAATGGTTAAAAAGCATTTTCAATGAGGGGTCTATTATTGTAAATTCCAACCATCATCAGGCAGTTAAGGAAGATCACTTCCCTTCAGACTTTGAAATCACTGCCCGTGCAGATGACAAGGTAATTGAAGCTATGGAATTTAAGGGTGAGCGATTTGTTCTGGGAATTCAATGGCATCCAGAACGAACACAAGACAAAGAACATACAAAAAAGATTTTTGATTTTTTTATAAAAATGACGAGAGAAAGGAAATAAGCGAATGAAAAGAATCATTAGCTTGGGGATGGTCTTATTAAGCGCCTTGGCATTTTTCTCCTGCGGGGGAAGCTCACAGGCGATTAATAAGTCTATCCCACAGGCATATAATGACCAAGGAAGAAAAACGCAACAGATCTATTTGGCAACACAGGCTTTACTGGAAGATTGTAAAGCAGGAAAACTTGAAGGTGTTGAAATGATCAGGCATACGCGTCTGGATACTTTAATTTATAATCGCGATGAAAAAACGCTTGATATTTATTTTAATCGTTATTTTGCCTATCGCCCCATGCGTGAAAAAAGTGTAAAAGCAATTTACAACAGATTCAGAGAAGAGCTGGGTAATTCTTTTAATTCCTATGATATTACCATGTATTCAACAGGTGTGCCCATTCAAGAATTGATCCCAAATTATTATATTGAAAACCAAAATGATAGGGTTACTGACAAATTACCTGTCAATCCTCAAAATATCGAACCTATCGTAAGGAATAATTCTAAACCTTTTGTGCCTTCAAAAGGACTTTATGGACGTCATATAGCCCTTTGGAATTCTCATGGTTGGTATTATGAAAATTCCTTACACCGTTGGGAATGGCAGCGAGCTCGAAATTTTCAGGTTGTGGAAGATATTTATCCTACGGCTTACGTTTTGCAATATTTGGTACCTATGCTTGAAAACGCAGGTGCCAATACCTTTTTACCTCGTGAACGGGATGTAAATACGAACGAAGTCATTGTTGACAATGATGATCCAAATAGTGGATATTCAGAGAGAGGAAACTGGGAAAATGGCGGTATAGGATTTGCTGAAGGTCAAAAACCCTATGTTTCAGGTGATAATCCCTTTCAGTTGGGAACTTACCGCCGAATTTTGGCAAATGACCAGTATGCTTCAGCTGAATATAAAGCAAATATCCCTGAAACGGGTGAGTATGCCGTCTATATTTCTTATCATCACGATGAAAACAACGTAGATGATGCAAAATATATCGTTTATCATGCCGGCGGCCGGACCGAATTTCTTGTTAATCAGCAGATCGGTGGAGAGACCTGGATATATTTGGGTAAATTTAAATTTTTTAAAGACGGCGAAGCAAAAGTAGAGGTCAAAGCCAATCACCTGAGCCAAACAAAATATATTACAGTCGATGCCGTTCGTTTTGGCGGTGGTATGGGTAATATTATGCGTAACGGACTTATTAGTGGACGTCCGCGCTGGGTTGAAGCAGCTCGTTATTACTTGCAATATGCCGGTATGCCCGAAATGGTTTACAATATCCATCAGGATACGGTTGATTACAATGACGATTACAAAAGTCGCGGCGAATGGGTTGATTATTTGAAAGGCGCTCCTTTTGGTCCTGCGGCCAATCGTGATACGGCCGGTTTGGACATTCCCATTGATCTGTCGTTCGCTTTTCATACCGATGCCGGTACAACAAGGAATGATACCGTGATCGGCACCTTGATGATCTACAGTAGCAAAGGCGGAGAAACGAATTTTAACGCCCCGGGTGATTCTGCGGAACTGGCCTTCCCGGATGGGCAATCCCGTTATGTTAATCGTGATCTGGCTGATCTTATCCAAACCCAGATCGTTGAAGATATCTATTCCAAATACGATCCCGCGTGGAATCGTCGCGGTATGTGGGACGCAGCCTACAGTGAAGCTTGGCGCCCAAATGTTCCGGCTGCTCTTCTTGAACTGCTTTCTCATCACAATTTTCTTGATATGAAATTCGGTAATGATCCGCAATTTCGCTTTGATGCCAGTCGCGCGATCTATAAGGGTATGCTGAGATTTTTGTCAACCCAATACGGATTTGAATACGTGGTTCAACCCTTGCCGCCTTCACATGTTATGGCTGAAGTTTTGCACGGGAAAGTTATTCGCGTCAAATGGCAGCCTGTTTTAGATCCACTTGAACCGACAGCAAATCCGGACAAGTATATGGTTTATACCCGAAAGGATAGCGGAGGTTGGGATGACGGTATTTTATTGGATGCGAACGAAAAGTATCTGAAAACGATGAATTTCACG
>CAYPTO010000179.1:0-3634 GCA_964413625.1 uncultured bacterium | reverse complement strand
TTAAAGCCGCATCCATAATTGTTGGATCGCTCTCTTGGATGAAAGCGAAGACCTCCTTTAAAGGGACCAATAGCGTTATTGAACTCAACACGGTATCCTCTGTTAACTTTTACCTCTCCGGCATCGTTAACCCATGGAACCCGAAAAACAATAATTCTGTCCGGAAGTACTATCCTTTCCATTATATTTGCTGCCTGAAAGACAGGATTAGCTTCGTAAACTTCCCACACTGAATCGACCACCTCTTTAACAGCCTGAATAAATTCGGATTGATGATGATTTTTGGCGATCACATAATTCATGAATTCACTTTTTGTCATGTCTGTCTCCTTTTATTTCCTATTTGTCTAACTTTTCAATTAATCCTCGGTTCTATAATCATCTCCTCTAAATATTAATTTGTATGTACACTAGTAAAATTTTTCTATTTTTTTAAACAATTCCCTGTTCAACCATTGCATGAGCTACTTTTAAGAAACCTGCGACATTGGCACCATGAACATAATCAACATAATTATCATTTACACGTCCATTTTCTACACATTGTTCGTGGATACGGGTCATGATATGATGTAATTCGCTGTCAACTTTTTCACTGGTCCATGAAAGACCCATATAATTCTGGCTCATTTCAAGTCCTGAAGTAGCTACGCCGCCTGCATTGGCTGCTTTACCCGGAGCATAAAGAATTTTTGCATCTTCAAAAACTTTTACAGCTTCCGGAGTTGATGGCATGTTTGCACCTTCAACAACACAAGTACAATTATTCTTCATCAGCATTTCAGCATCTTCTTTATCCAGCTCATTCTGAGTTGCACAAGGTAAAGCAATATCAACAGCTTGTTCCCAAGGACGTTTCCCGGGATAGAAAGTCGCATTCGGGAATTCTTTTGCATAAGGCGCGACAATATCATTATTACTTGCCCGAAGCATAAGCATATATTGAATCTTTTCATCACAAATACCATCAGGATCATAGATATAGCCGTCAGGACCGGACAGGGTCACCACTTTTCCACCAAGCTCATTAACTTTAGTAGCAGCTCCCCAAGCGACATTACCGAAACCGGAAATGGCAACTTTTTTTCCCTTAAATCCTGTACCTGCAGTCTTCAACATTTCGTTGGCGAAATAAACCACACCAAAACCAGTTGCTTCAGGACGGACCAATGAGCCACCCCATGTAATACCTTTGCCGGTCAGGACGCCGGAAAATTCATTTTTAATTCGTTTATATTGACCAAATAAATATCCTATCTCGCGGGCTCCAACACCAATATCGCCGGCAGGAACATCTGTCCGAGCACCGATATGGCGCTGTAATTCGAGCATGTAACTTTGGCAAAAACGCATAACCTCACCATCGGAACGACCGCGGAAATTAAAATCTGATCCACCTTTACCGCCACCCATAGGCAATGTTGTTAAAGCATTTTTAAATATTTGTTCAAATCCAAGAAATTTTAAGATTGAGAGATTAACACTCTGATGGAAACGTAATCCACCTTTATAGGGTCCAATTGCTGAATTGAATTCTATCCTAAAACCACGATTCACTCTGACAACTCCTTTGTCGTCCACCCAAGGAACGCGGAACATGATCGTTCGTTCAGGTTCGACCAATCTTTCTAAAACACTTGCATCTTGAAAAATGGGATTATCATTGTAAATATCCCATACTGAATCAACCACTTCGGCCACCGCTTGCAAGAACTCCGGCTGATTTGGGTTTCTTGCAGCTACACTGTTAATAAATTCACTTTTGCTCATTCTGTTTTTCCTCCTAAAATATAAGCAAAGCTTTCGAGACCTACTTTTTGTGATCTCGCTTTAAACATCGACCCCGCTTATCTTTCTACCGGGATCAGGACCCATCTTGTTTAGTGACAAGAGTCTCTCAATTGTCTTGTAATTTAATGATAATATATATCAAAAGTAAACATGAGTTTTTGCTTTTTTTCTATTATTTTCAGGGCTTTTAAGCAAACCTTAAACAAATATTTTACAAGTAATATTGATGTTTAATAACAAAGCGAAACAAATAAATTATACTTCATGATGATTTGTTATTAATTTTGTACTTTGGGAAGTTTTCTTTCACATATGGACTAAAATATAAAATTGTTTGTCTAAAAAAGAAGACGCGATTTATCGCGTCTTTACATTTCGATTTTTGTTTATCAATTTAGGTTTTATTATTCACAATGATCAGGATTTACGATTCTTGTGTTGTGCCTTTTTCTTTATCGGATTCGAACTTTGAAATGGAATCACGCATAAAGCCGATCATATTCATTTCAACGGCTTTCAGTGCGGTTCGCAGTCCGTTTTTATATGCATAGGCATTACAACGTCCATGGTTTTTTACCACCAGTTTGTCAAAACCGAAAATAGGTGCACCGCCGTATTCTTCATATGAAGCTACTTTCATGAGTTTTTTGATACCTCCAGAAAGTAAAAGCAATCCCAGTTTCCAAACAAGTTTCCCTTTCATGGCGATCTCTGCCAGGCGTTTAACACTTTCCCCTGCACCTTCCACCGATTTCATGGCAACATTACCCAACATACCCTCTGAGACGATCACATCGCTCTTACCATTCGTGATGTCATTGCCTTCAATATTGCCGATAAAATTGAGATCCGCCCGTGATTTGAGTATTTTATATGCAGCTTTCATTGTATCGTTACCTTTATGCTCTTCGGCACCGATATTCAGTAAAGCGATACTTGGATTATCAAAATCAAAGACTTCTTCAAGATAGGTTTTACCCATATATGCGTAATGTACAAGGTCATCGGGAGTGTTGTTAATATTTGCGCCGACATCCATGATAACGGAATAAAGACTGGCCTTTCTGTCTTCTTTCAAAGTCGGGAATATTGTTCCGATCGCAGCGCGTTTTACACCCGGTATACGTTTTATGTAAAGAGATGCTGCAAGAATAACAGCAGCCGTACTGCCGGCGGATACCATTGCATCTCCCTTGCCTTCTTTCAACATTCTTGCTGCTAACAGGACAGATGCGTTCTTTTTCTCACGGATTGCCTTCCGTGGAGAATCCTCCATTGTTATCTCTTCGTCGGTATGGACAATACTGAATTGATCTTTATTATGTGTATGTTTTTCAAGTTCGGCCTTGATCTTGGCTTCATCCCCTACCATAATAAAGTGTGCGTTAGATTCTGCCGCCATCTGACAAGTTCCGTCAACAGTTATACCCGGAGCAAAATCGCCACCCATGGCATCAATAATAATTACAGGTTTTTTTTTAGACATATATTCCCTTTTTTATCTGTACCTTATAATCTAATATTTTTTATACGCTGATGAAATTAATTTTATTATTTGATTGATATAATTGTGAAGCGCAAGAAGAAGATATGAGAGATACCGGCCGGCTGTAGCCCCATCCTGAAGTATCGGGATCAGAGCGAAGGCTGGAGGGTCAAGGGTAACGAACAACAAATTATGAGTTACCAGGGGCTTTAGTCCGTGGATATTAAGACAGCATATAACGGATTCTACCCCATTTCGTTTTTTACCATTAGGGTTAAAACCTAATTTGAATATTGTCAGTACCACGGCATAAATGTTCAGCCTACGTAGCCGAACTACTTCAAACCTACGCTCTGC
>CAYPTO010000178.1:0-3644 GCA_964413625.1 uncultured bacterium | reverse complement strand
ATAATATATCGACTCATCGACTTATCGACTTATCGACTCATCAACTCATCAACTCATCAACTCATCAACTCATCGACTCATCGACAATAATTCAATTGATAATAATTAATAGTCTTCATATATTTCGCTCATAAATACTTACCGAAAGGAATTTTCAAATATGAAGAAGATCGCACTTGTTGGCTGTGGTAGGATTTCAAAACGACATATTGAAGCAATAAATGAGACTTCGGGTGTGGAGATAGCTTTAGTTTGTGATATTATCGAAGGAAGAGCCAAAAAGACAGCTGAAGAATTAAATGTGCCTTATGTGACAGATTATAGAGATATCAAGGGTGTCGAGGTTATTTCTGTATTGACTCCATCCGGCAATCATCCCGAACATGTAGCAGAAATAGCTGAAAGTACAAATGCACCTTATATAGTTTGTGAAAAACCCTTGAGTTTAACAGTCCGTGAAACTCATGAAGTATTTTCGCGTGTTGATAAAGCGGGAAAAATACTGTTGCCTGTATATCAAAATCGCTATAATCCATTGATTATCATGCTGAAGAATCTCATTGATAGCGGGAAATTAGGAAAATTACATCAATTTATATGTAATGTTATCTGGAATCGTAATGATGCTTACTTCGACATTGATTGGCACGGCACCCGCTCTTTGGATGGAGGAGTTCTGTATACTCAGGCCAGCCACTATGTTGATATGGTCCATTATTTTTTTGGTGAATTGGTGAGCGGAAAAGGACAAGGCGGTTCTCTGAGAGGTTTGGAAGTTTATGACTCCCTTTCAGCGGTCATGCGTTTTAACTCGGGAATTGTCGGTTCTTTAAATGCAACGGTAAGTGCTTACGAGAAGAATTACGAAACCGAATTTACTCTTATTGCCGAAAAAGGTATTATTCGTTTGGCAGGAACAAATCTGAATACGATCCGTCACTGGAATGTTGAAGGAATGGATAAACCGGATATGGATTTTGTGCTTGATCATGTTTATGGTAAGGGGCATAATACGATGTATGAATACATTGCAAAAGAGAAGTGGGATAAATTTCCTTCTCGCGAAGACATTCTTTCGGGTATTCATCTTATGGAAAAATTAAGCTATTAAAATTAAGGATAAACCATGCAATTTTGTGATTTGCATCGCCAATATGTCGAATATAAAAGTGAAATTGATGCGGCTATTGCCGGAGTGATAGAAAAAACTGCATTTATTAATGGTCCCGATGTTAAAGCGTTGGAAAAAGAGCTTGCGGACTTTTCAGGGGCAAGCAATGCTATTGCATGTAGTTCAGGCTCAGATGCAATCTTTTTATCACTGATGGGCCTGGATGTACAGCCCGGTGATGAGGTGCTGTGTCCCGCATTTACTTTTATTGCCACAGGAACGATGATCTCGATCATTGGTGCGATCCCGGTTTTTGTGGATGTTGATCCTATAACTTTTAATATAGATCCCGAAAAAATTGAAGAAAAAATCACATCCGGGACAAAAGGGATCATTGCGGTATCTCTTTATGGTCAATGTGCTGATTTTGACAAGATCAACGCAATTGCAGAAAAACATGGACTATGGGTTTTGGAAGATGGCGCACAATCATTTGGAGCAGAATATAAAGGGAAAAGATCCTGTGCATTGACAAAAATTGCCACAAGCAGTTTTTTCCCCGCTAAGCCATTAGGCTGTTATGGTGACGGTGGGGCGATTTTTACATCTGATCCCGAATTGGCCGAAAAGATCAAAATGATACGGAATCACGGTCAAGAAAAACGCTATCATCATAAAATAATCGGTATCAATGGGCGCATGGATACTCTGCAGGCTGCCATTATTCGAGTTAAATTGAAGCATTTTCCTAAAGAAATTACAGAAAGAAATCGTGTCGCAGCTGCTTATACGCAAGCATTAAAAACTTCGGTTGATACACCTGTTGTACTTCCCGATAACCTAAGTGTGTGGGCACAATATACAATTCGGGTTAAAGATCGCGATAAATTAAGGGAAATATTGACAAAAGATGATATCCCTACAGCTGTTCATTATCCCATGCCGCTTCCCAAACAAGAAGCCTTTCAATTTTTGGATCAGGGAACGGATTTTCCTGCCTCCAATCGTTTATCCGAGACAGTGGTCTCTCTGCCGATGTATCCCTTTTTAACGGAAGATGAGATCAACTTCATAGCACAAAAAATTAAGGATGCAATAAATGGCTGATTATTATGTCCATGATACCGCTAGGGTTGATGAAGGTGCCAGTATTGGCAGAGGAACTAGAATTTGGCATTTTTCACATATCATGTCCGGAGCGATCGTAGGGGAAAAGTGTTCAATAGGGCAAAACGTAAATATTGGCTCTAAAGCAGTTGTGGGAAATGGCGTAAAAGTTCAGAACAATGTTTCAATCTACGATTCTGTTATTATTGAGGACGATGTCTTTTGCGGTCCAAGCTGCGTTTTTACAAATGTTATGAATCCACGCGCTTTTGTGGAAAGAAAAACGGAATATAAAGAAACACGGATCAAGAAAGGTGCATCGATAGGAGCAAATGCGACCGTTGTTTGCGGTGTTACACTCGGAGAATATTGCTTGATCGCTGCCGGTGCTGTTGTGACCAAAGATGTTCCCGCATACGCATTGATGGTAGGTGTACCCGCCAAACAAAAAGGATGGGTAAGCAGAGAAGGGGAAATTCTCGATGATTCACTTGTTTGTCCAAGAACAAAAGAAGAATATGAAATAATAAACGGATCGCTTCGACTTAAAACTGTTGAGAGTTTAGGGTTGAGACAAAAGTAAAATTATAGGATTTTATGTAAAAAGGCTAACAACAATTAAAGGGTGACGAAATGAAAAGCGATTATCAATTATTTGATTTTGAAAAGTTTGAAGTTTAAAAAAAGTCTCGTGAATTAATAAATAAAGTATATGATTTCTCGAGGAATTTCTAAAAAAAGAAGTAAATTTTTTAACAAAATAAATTCGTAGATTTGTTGTGTCTGTTTCAGCAAATATTGTTGAAGGAACTTCCGGACATTCAAAAAAACTTTGCAAGGTATGTAGAAATATCTTACGGAAGTTTAGTTGAAACTTTAAATCATCTCTACATAGCTCAAGATAGAAAATATATCCAATTATCTGATGTTGGAACAATCAGGCCATTATTTATTCAAATTGCAGAAAAACTATTTGCGTTAAGAAGGTCTTTGATAAATTAGGAAAATTAGATTTATAATCTCAACTTTCAACTCTCAACCATCAACTTTCAACCTTCAACATTTTTCCTTTGTTTATTGCGAAAAATAATAATATTTTTACTTACTTAGCAATATGTGAAACCAACGGTGTATAAAATGAGCAAAATTGAGCAAAATGACCAAAAAACATATAATTCATTAACGGATCATGCGGCATCTTTTGTGGATATTCCACTAAAAGAGATCGAATTTGATGAAGTGTTGATCAAGAAATTCACATCGGATGGTAACTTTAAAAATGTTGCCGATTTTTTACAACAGATCCGTCAAATTAAGGACGAAAAAGTAACAAAAGCCGGGTATCTTTGTTTTGCAAAAAGAAATGAGCTTTTTTCCAATGCAGTGATTAAAATTGCGCGATTTGACGGTAATACGGTAACAAAAT
>CAYPTO010000177.1:0-3738 GCA_964413625.1 uncultured bacterium | reverse complement strand
AATTATGTGAGACGTAGTATAAAAATCTGAATTTCTCCCACGCTGTTTGATAAACTGTGATTCAGATCACATAAAATTCAAAATATAGTTAATATTTAAATATCTTTCTTGTAATTTCCCTAAACCCTAAACCCTAAACCCTAAACCCTAAACCTCTTTTATATAAAATGAGTTGATACTTAATTGCCATATCTTTATAATTAGGGGAATAATTGTGACAGATCATTTATGAGGGCTACTATAATGAGGAGATGGGGAAAATATCTGATTCTTTTACTTGCTATAATGCTTTCAGCTTGCGGTAAATCTGAAGCAAAATATATGTTTTTCTTTATTGGTGACGGTATGGGACCGGTACAGGTTAATGCGGCAGAGCGTTATCTTGCCTCAATGGAAGGCAGGACCGGGATTATTCCCTTAGCAATGAATCTTGCTCCTTCTACAGGATATATAACCACATACTCGCAATCAAAATATATTACGGATTCCGGTGCAGCTGTAACTGCGCTGGCAACCGGAAATAAAACAAGTAATCAGACACTTTCTATGGACGCAGAACATCGATATCCCTACAAAACAATTGCAGAAACGGCAAAAGAACGGGGAATGAAAATAGGTATCATTTCTACTGTTGATATTGATCATGCAACACCTGCGGGTTATTATGCCCATCAACCAAAACGCAGTAACTATTATGAAATCGGTATTCAACTTGCCAATTCAAATTTTGATTTCTTTGGTGGGGGAGGGTTTAGAAATATTACGGATCCCAAAGGTATTGATTCCATAAATGTTATCGATCTGGCAAAAAAGAACGGTTTTTTATACATTAATAATACTACAGCATTTAAATATTTAGAACCCGGTGCCGGCAGAGTGCTTTTTGTTCATCCTGCCATTGGTGACGATTATGCAATGCCTTATAGTATCGATATGGATGAAGGTTCTATCACCCTTCCTCAAATAACACAAAAAGCGATTGATATGCTTGATAATTCCGATGGTTTCTTTATCATGGTTGAAGGTGGAAAGATCGATTGGGCATGTCATGGAAATGATGCAGCTTCAACAATACACGATGTTCTGGCTCTGGATGAAGCTGTTAAAGTAGCTCTTGAATTTTATAGTAAGCACAAAAAAAATACACTTATCATTATTACTGCAGATCATGAATGCGGGGGGATGACCATGGGAACTTCCTACGGTGATAGTAATATGGACCTTAGCAAATTACAATGGCAAAGCGGTTCATTTACGGAGCTTACCCGTGAATATCGTGAGATCCGATCCTCTCTGATCGATGAATTGGGTGAAGAGGCCGTTAAATCAGATCCTTCATGGGCATTTGATTTTATTTTGGAACAAACGGCTTTGGGCGATGCATCAAAAGGACTTGCTTTAACTGAATATGAAAAAGCTGAGCTTTCTGTCGCTTATCTAAAATCTTTTGAAGAAAAAAATTATAAAGATCATACTGAATATATTATGTACGGTTCTTATGATGCTTTTATGATCACTGCATCGCATATGTTATCACGCAAAGTTGGAATTGGGTGGTCAACTTATTCACACACCGCCATTCCGGTTCCCATTCGTGCTTTTGGAGTGGGAGCAGAGAAGTTCACAGGATACTATGATAACACGGAAGTATATTTCCGCCTTTTGAGTATTCTGGCAAAATAATTTAGGTTGGATGAAGAATTCAAAGCCGAAAAGAAGCTTAAGTAAATCGATCTTCCAGCTATATGCTTTCAGCTTTTATGGAATTAATTCTATTTGAAGTGAAAATTCGCTGCCGTCTCGATTGACCAAAGCAGTGATCGAATCTCCTATTCTTAAATATGAATTATTGATAATGTCAATGACATCCTGGTTTCGCATGACGGGCTGACCGTTAATAGAAAGAATAATATCTCCGATCTTTAAGCCCGCCATATCACCGGCTTTTCCTTTTTTAATATCAATGATAATCACACCGTGATCCGTTTCAAGATTATAATATTCAACGATCGATTGTGTCAGAGCTTGTCCTGAAATACCAAAATCCCAATTTCTTGCGATCTTGCCATTTGTTTTAAGATCATTTACGATCTGCTTGACGCGATTTATCGGAATGGCAAATCCAATACCGATCGAACCGGTAGAACCTGAGTTGGCATTGAAAATAAAGGTATTGATACCAATGAGTTCACCGCTCATATTTACAAGCGCTCCGCCACTGTTACCGCTGTTAATACTTGCGTCTGTTTGGATCATATCCTGATAAACATGACCACTTTTATTTTCTCCAAAATCCATATGTATACTACTTATAATGCCTGCCGTTACAATGGGTTTGTTGCTGATATCAAACAAACCGAAGGGGTTCCCAAGTGCGATGACCCATTCACCAATAATGATTTCATCACTATTCCCCATTTTAACAAATGGCAAGTTTTCAGCATCGATCTTAAGTAAGGCAATGTCAGTCAGCTCATCTTTTCCTACGATCTTTGCAAGATAGCGCGTACCACCCATGAGAGTTGCATATATTTCAACTGCATTATCACCCAAAACGTGTGCATTGGTTACAATATAACCATCCGAAGATATCAATACACCGCTTCCCAGACTTTGAATACGTTTTTTATATATATTATTGGGGAAAAAACGCGAGAAGAATGGATCGGAAAAAAATGGATTGTTACTATATTGTTGTATACGAGTGACATGAATTCCAGTAATAGCGGGTGATGAACTTGCGATGGTTTCGGTAATCGCTGTTTTACGCTTATGTCTTATAGTCTCATTTTTAAGAATACGGTTTTGTTGTTGTGTCGTTTGAGTCTGAGAAGTATTTGCACTTTGAATTGATTCAAATAAAAGGTGACGACGAGTATCAAGATAAAATTGAAGTGAAAGAACAAGCAACACAAAACAAATGATAAGTATTACAATATTTATAATGCCTTTCTTCATCTTAATTTCCTTCCCAATTTATCTTTTCTTTATATTTTACGTGCATCAGGGTTAAACCTTGAGGGGGAGCTGTGACGGCTCCCGAGCTTCTATCTTCGCTTTTCAGCATCTTTAGCAGATCGTCAACTGATATTTTCCCTTTTCCAACCTCGACCATACTTCCAACCAGAGAACGGACCATTGAATGTAAAAAACGGTTCCCATGAATATAATAGATCAAATGATTTCCCTCTTTTTCCCAATAGGATTTATAAATAATACAACGTTTATGGTCAACTTCTGCCTGAGTTGAACAAAATGAGGTGAAATTATGTTCACCTATAAATATATCGGCACTTTTTTTCATTGAATTATAATCAAGATACTGATATATCTGCCATACACGATCTCGATCCAGTGCCGTATTCTGCGTTGAGATTACATAGCGATATTGTCGCTCTCGAGCAGAAAAACGGGCATGAAAATCTTCATTTCCCTTTGCAGTTCTAATGACTCTGATGTCTTTCGGAAGCAACGTATTTAGCGCGGCTTTAAGATTAAGGTTTTTAAGTTCGCGAGGAGAAATAAAATGTATGATCTGACAGATAGCATGAACACCGGCATCAGTTCTTCCGCTGGCATGAACCCGTATAGCTTCTTTATATAACTTAAATAATGCTTTCTCGATTTCACCCTGGATACTGGGATGGTCCGGTTGTAATTGATACCCCGCATAAGCTGTGCCATCATATTCTATTTGTAAGATTCTGCGAGTTATCATTCCTGATTATATCCCCGGCT
>CAYPTO010000176.1:0-3781 GCA_964413625.1 uncultured bacterium | reverse complement strand
TTCCCGATAGTTATGAAGTTGGTATGCCTTTCCTGGGATACCAGATGCTCTATTACATCTTGAATAAAAAAGAAGGCATACTTGCCGATCGCGCCTTTTCTCCATGGGTGGATATGGAGAACTTGTTGAGAAAGCACCGGGTACCCCTGTTTTCACTTGAAAGTAAGAAAGCACTTTCAGAATTTGACCTTGTTGGATTCACACTTCAGTATGAAATGACCTATAGTAATATTTTAAATGTCCTTGAGCTTTCTAATATTCCCGTATTCGCAAAAGATCGCAAAGACAATGATCCCATTACTATTGCCGGAGGAAGTTGTGCCTTTAATCCGGAACCTCTGGCTGATTTTATTGATATATTTGTTATCGGCGATGCCGAAGAAATTTTGCCCGAAATTGTTGAGATCATTAGAGAGCATAAAAAGATTGGCTCAGATAGAATTACTGTTTTGCAGGCATGTTCTTTGCCAGCAAAGGGCGTGTATGTGCCGGCTGTGTATGACAAGGCAAAAGATGGAATGATTCAAGTCGCAAAAATCGCCACAATAAAGCCCGAATACTTTAGTTCAAAGCCCATTGTTCCCTTGCTTGAAGTTGCCCAGGATCGATTTGCCATGGAGATCCAGCGCGGGTGTGGCGCCGGATGCCGCTTTTGTCAAGCCGGCAGTATTTATCGCCCTGTTCGCGAGCGCGAGCCGGCAGATCTGATAAAACAAGCCGAAGAGACCTTGCGTAATACCGGTTATGAAGAACTTTCACTGTTAAGTCTTTCGACATCTGATTACAGTCAGCTTGAAAATTTAGTTGATGGTATTGCGCCAATCTGTAAAGAAAATAACATTGCGATCTCTTTTCCATCTATGCGTTTGGACTCTATAAATGTAAAGATCCTGGAAACAGCAGGTGGAAGAAAACGATCGGGTTTAACCTTTGCCCCTGAAGCCGGAACCCAGAGATTAAGAGACGTGATCAACAAAAACATTTCTGAAGAAGACATATTTTCATCAGTTAAATTGGCCTTGGAAAATAAATTTCGCACCTTAAAATTTTATTTCATGATTGGCCTTCCAACTGAGACGGATGAAGATTTACAGGGAATTGTTGACCTACTAAAAAGATTGTATGGGTTGATCAGATCTTATCCCCATACCCAAATTAATGTTACGCTATCAAGTTTTATTCCAAAGGCTCACACACCATTCCAGTGGGAAGAACATGTTCTTCCGGAAGAATTGGAAAGACGCATATATTTTGTGCGGAATCAATTGAAATTAAAAGGGATCAAGATAATGCATCGCGACCCCAAATTCTCAATTTACGAAAGCCTTATGTCGAGAGGCGATCGCACAGCCGGCGAAATATTATATGCCGCATGGAAAAACGGAGCTCGTTTTGATGCTTGGACGGAATTTTTTGACCAGAAAGCATGGGACGATGCTATTACCGGCAGCGGAAATAAAATTGAGGAAATGATAGGTGCCCGCGATCGGCACAGCACTTTGCCGTGGTCATTTATAAACACCGGAGTTGACGAGGATTTTCTACGGGAAGAAATGAAAAAAGCCGAAAAAGGTGAAACAACAGAAGATTGCCGGGTACACTGTAGCACATGTGGGTTGTGTAATGCCGATGTTAAAAACTTGATTGCAAAAGAAACCGTATATAAAAAAAGCACAACAAGTATAAAAAAAGAGAACAAAAACGAACAACCGATCATCTATTATACTTTACGATTTGAATACGAAAAGAATGGCATGATGCGTTATATTTCCCATCATGACTTTATGCGTGTGATTTACCGCGTATGCAATATTCTAAAATGGCCACTCCGTTTTACCAGTGGTTATAACCGTCGCCCCCGTATTGCAGCCGGTTACCCCATTCCAATGGGTTTTGATGCAGGAAACGAAACCATGGATATCATTTTGAATTATAATGTTAAAGATCCGAAAGAAACATTAAATGCTGTTTTGCCGGAAGGGATCAAAATCCATAGTGCAGATATAATTAAAGGTAAACGTCCCTCCATTATGGGACATACAAGCGAGCTGTTTTATATCTTTCATTTGATGGAAAAAGTAGACGTAGAAGCTACTCGCTCACAACTGAGTGAGATATTGTCTAAAGAAAAAATACTATGCGAGCGTAAACATAAAAAAGGTTTAAAGATCATTGACCTTAAACCTTTTATTAAATCATGGGACATAAACGAAAAAGCCTTAAGCGTTTGCTATAAGGTTATTGAATCGCAAACCGGACGGCCAGACGAATTTCTAAAACTGGCTTTTGGCGAAAATATCCCTTATTTTATCGGTGAGCGTAAATTTGCCACCATAAAGGACTGAAATGAAAAGAAACATATACATTAGTGAAACCCCATTAGAATCGCGTATTGCTATCATAGAAGATAAGCAATTAGTTGAATTCTATATTGAAACCCCGGAAGATGTTTCGGCAGTTGGCAACGTATATTTTGCCACAGTAGAAAATATTCAACAGGGAATGCATGCGGTTTTTATGAACCTGGGCATGCCTCAGAACGGTTTTCTTGGCTTTTCCGAGATCAAAGATTACATATCATTTGAGAACGGCAGTTTAAAACCAAGGACATTTACCAGCGCAAAGGATTTAAAAAAAGGTCAGCGTATTTTAGTGCAGGTTGTAAAAGATGCTTATGCAAATAAGGGTCCCCGTTTAACAACCGAGATTGCAATCCCCGGTCGTTTTGCCGTACTTGCCCCCTATCATGATGTGATCGGGATATCTAAGAAGATCAGGAATTATAAACATCGCGCTAAACTTAAAGAAATTGCTAAATCGATCAAACCGGAAGGGTTCGGAATAATTATTCGAACAGTTGCGGACGGGAAAAAAGAAAAAGATATTAAGCAGGATATTAAACAATTATTGAACTCCTGGGATCAGATCGTTAATTCGGTTAAGAACAGTAGTACGCAGGCGATGAGGGTTTATGAAAATGACAGCATGACATCTTCTGTGATCCGCGATATGTTCACGAGTGAAGTCGAATCTGTTGTTGTTGACAACAAGAGGAAATTTCGCGCGATACAAAACTATGTAAAAGACGTCGCGCCTGAGCTTGTGGAACGTATTTTTTTTCATAAAGACGGATCTCTTTTTAGTGTACATGGAATTACCGAAGAAACAGATAAGCTATTGCGCCGAAAGGTTTGGCTAAAGAGCGGCGGTCATCTTATTATTGATCATACAGAAGCTATGTTTGTAATTGACGTGAACAGTGGTCGCTATATCGGACAAAAAGATCAAGAAAAAAATATTTTAAAAATTAATCTTGAAGCTGCTGTTGAGATTGCCCGACAATTGAGATTACGTGATATCAGCGGACTAATCGTGATTGATTATATTGATATGCAGATACCCGAGAACAAGAAGTTGCTTGTTCGGACATTTAAAGAAGAACTTGCAAAAGATCGCGCATCTGTTAGTGTCAGTGATCTTTCTAGGTATGGTCTGCTTGAAATGACACGCGAGCGCATCCGCCTATCAATTATGTTCTCGCTGAGTGACGAATGTCCCATGTGCCATGGTTATGGACGTATTCCAAGCATGGAAAGCATGATCACAAAAATTGACAGTTGGGTACGTAATTTTCGTCAACATACACGCGAACGGCGTGTTGAACTTCAAGTACACCCGCTTTTATTTGACTTTATTAAAAAGAACAAAAAAATAATGCGCCAGACTCAATTTAAATACGGTATCAAGATTGATCTGATCAAAGAAGAAAACCTTGGTGTCG
>CAYPTO010000175.1:0-3803 GCA_964413625.1 uncultured bacterium | reverse complement strand
GAAGTGCTCCCAAATCCGACGCTTTAATATTATCCAACACCTGTTTTTCCGTTTTTGCTCCGGGTATGGCAACATGACATGCAGGATGAGTAATACAATAACGGAGAGCAAGCTGTGCTTTGGTTTGACCGGGATATTTATCGTAAAGCGGCTGCATTTTTTCTAACTGGTGCAGATATATTTTAAGTTTATCGGGTGATAAGTTCATTGAACGATGATCTTCAGCATCAAATGTTGAATCTTTAGTGAATTTGCCCGTCAGAAAACCGAATAAAAGCGGGATCCGAACGATCACACCAACACCATATCCTTCAGATTTCTTAAATAACACTTTTTCCGCTTCGCGTTCCAGCAGATTATACCGAACCTGGATCACATCAATAAGATCTTTATGGCCATCAAGCAGGAATGCCTGAGATGTTTCGCCGAAAGATTGTATACTCCATCCGGCATGCTTGATTTTTCCATCCTGTTTCAATTTTTCCAAAGCCAGCCAAGGCTCGTCACGTTCTAACTTTTCGGTATCGGGACTGTGCAGCTGAAGGATATCCAGTGCTTCCACATTTAAACGTTTTAGACTTTTTTCCGCAGCTGATATAATGTAATTATAGTCCGCATTCTGACGAATGGGTCCGTAACCGATATCATCGTCATTATTTGTATTATAAAAATCATTACCGGCTTTTGTTGCAACCACGATCTTATCTTTAACGCCCATTTCTTCGAGAACTTCACGAATAAGATCTTCTGAATGACCAAAACCGTAAACATCAGCCGTGTCAATAAAGGTCAATCCATTTTCAATGGCTTTTCGCAAGGCATTCTTGGAAACCTCATCATCCGTCTTGCCCCAATTCATGCCACCTATTGCCCAGGCACCAAAGCCAATAGTTGAAACGATGGGACCGCGGGAACCCAGCTTTGTGTATTTCATAATATAATTCCTTGGTTATTTATGAATGCAACGACGCGATGCATCGTATAGCTGCGTCCATGTTTTTTATTATTTATGTTTTTCAAACCATTCCACCATTAGATCTAATCGTTTGATCCTGCGGTCAGGGCGACCACCACGACTGAGTCCGTGAGATGATTCGGGGAAACGAATCAATCGTACTTCTTTTCCCATATATTTCAATGGAGCAAAAAGTCGCTCAGCTTGTTCCATGGGACAGCGCAGATCATTCTCGGAATGGATGATCATTAGCGGTGTATCAATATTTTTCAAATAGGTCAGAGGTGACCATTTTTCATAAGCTTCCGGTTTTTCCCAGGGCGTGCCTTTGAATTCGTCAACCAGATCCCAACCAATATCTGACGTCCCAAAAAATGTACCCAGATCGGATATGGAACGTTGCGTAACTGCTGCCCGAAAACGCTGGGTTTGAGTGACGATCCAATTGGTCATGTAACCACCGTAAGATCCGCCGGTCACATAGAGTCGGGCAGGATCCACAAAACCTTTTTCAAGAACCGCATCAACAACAGCCATCATATCATCTTGGGCAGGCTGTCCCCACTTTCCCGTAATGGCATCCGCAAAAACTTTCCCGTATCCTTGTGAACCGCGCGGATTGGAATAAATCACCACAAACCCTTTTGCTGCAAAGGTATGCATTTCATGGAACCAGGTATAACCGTATTGTGTGCGTGGTCCTCCGTGAATATTCAAAATGAGGGGATATTTTTTCTTGCTGTCAAAATCCGGAGGCAGTTGCAACCATGCCATGATTTCCGCCCCTTTGACCGGTACATGCATGACTTCGGGAAGTTTAAAATCTAATTTTTCCACATACTTATCATTCGCAAAACTGACTCGTGTAAGTTCCTTCTCTTCTTTCAAAGCCAAATGCCAGATCTCGTCAGGTCTGTCCAATTGGGCAAGATGAATGGCAATATCTTCAGAATCCACAGAGGCACTATAAGATACTATACACTCGGGTCCCTGAAGTATGATCTCAAGTTCTCCGTTCTCAAGATCAAGAGAGTATAGCGGATTTGCCCCTTCCGATGATACGGTAAACAACATTTTGTTATCTTTAATTATGGGACTTTGCGGGACAAAAGAAGGGGTAATATCTCCCAGTGTCAACATATCGGTGGTGCGATCCAGAGAGGCAGTAAGATTTTTAATCTCACCCGATTCGAGATCAAGTGAGTGAATATCGGTGTTATCTGCACCCCAGGAATAATGTGGATTAAAATGCCCTCCAAAGTAAAGTTTGCTTTTCTTGGGATCATATTTCAAAAACGAAACCGGTCCGGCCGGTTTTGCAAGTTTGGATACGTGCTTGTCTTCAAGTCTTAAGATAAAAATATCCTCTTCATCCATATGCATTTCCATATTGGTATGGTCAACGGTTGAATAAGCGATCTTTTCGCCGCAAGGTGACCATGTAAAATGTGAAATATTGTTCATGCTGTCTGTTATTTTTCTCATGGTACCGCCGGACGAACGCATGAGATAGATCTGCGCAGTTTCTTCGTCTATAAATCCGTGACCGTCCAAACGATAGAATAATCGTTCAGTGTCACGATATACCGGTTCTTTACGTTTATTTTTTTTCAGGGGAATTGAAGATTTCAATTTAGCAAAAAGGATGGCAATATATCTTCCATCCGGAGAAAATTGAATATCGTTGATGTCGCCTTGCGGAAGACTGCCCAATTCTTTGGATTCTCCCCCGTACATGCTGATACTCCTAAGCGAGGGCTGGCTTTTTGTGATACGGACAAAAACCAGTTGCCGACCATTGGGATTTATACGAGGCATAAGATCCTGATATTTCCCTTTATTCGTAAAGGAGCTTTCGCTTTTACTGGGAATGTGTATTTGCTCTAAATTCGAATAATAGGTTTGATCTTTTTTATCCGCCCGTTTGTTCACATAAATGATCTTGTCACCTTTGGGTGTTATCTGCGGACTTGAAACAAAATTCAATTGATAGACATCTTCACTCTGGATAAATTTCTTCATTTATAACTCCTTTACGCACTCAAATGAGTGATCAAAATTTGCACACCGATCAAAATAAGGATAACTCCGCCGGCAATCTCTACTTTTCGTCCCAATATTTTCTTTAAACCATGTCCCGCGGCAACGCCGATCATAGAAATGAGCAGTGTGACAACAGCAATGATCAAAGCAGGTCCCAAAACCTGTATCTCAAGCAAGGCAAAACTCAAGCCAACCGCCAATGCGTCTATACTTGTTGCCAGGGCTAGTAGTAGCAATCGTTTTACATTCATCTTTTTAGGATCAACAACATAACACTCATCAGCACCGATAAACGCTTCATAGATCATTTTACCGCCGATAATGACAAGAAGTCCGAAAGCGACATAATGATCGACTGCCTCAATATATTTGGCAAACAGACTACCGGCCAGCCAGCCGATAACCGTCATACCCCCCTGAAAGATCGCAAAAACCGCGGCTACCCACAGCATGATCTTCAGGCTGAATTTTTTCAATCCGCATCCATAACAGATGGATACGGCAAAAGCATCCATAGCCAAAGCAACTGCGATACCGAGAATTGTGAGGAGTGAGAGCATGGGTCCCTTTTTGATTCAATTAGAAAAGTTAAGGAAATTATTTAAAAACAACAAGGATTAGAGTTTGTGGGAGGTGTTTTCCGGCTTCCGGCTTCCGGCTTCTTGCTTCTGCACGCCTTTCGAAGCCTTAGGCGTAGGAGTGGCTTCTGAATTACTTCGTCTTTCCCTTCGTCATTCTATCCACCAACTTCGGCGCCATCGCTCTCAGCCATATCCCCAACTTGCCTTGGAAAGTCATCACAACT